>JAPWVB010000008.1 GCA_028275205.1 Candidatus Acetothermia bacterium | reverse complement strand
GGGAGAGCGTCCGCCTTACACGCGGAAGGCCAGAGGTTCGAATCCTCTAGCGCCCACCAAAAATTCACAGCTCGAAGTCCACGTCTTGCTGGACCGCCAGTTCCCCCTGGAGCTCCCTTGCAAAGAACTCCGGATGCTCCGTATGTACCGGCAGCAGATGTTTAGGGCGAATCGCCCGAATGATCCGCAAGAGGTCCTCAGCACTCGCATGTCCAGAAGCGTGAAACCTCCCCACAGGCTGTGAACGCCCATCCGCCTCCAGCTCAATCCCCACGGGCTTCAGATGGAACAGCTTCAGCCAATGAAACAGCCTTCGAATATCGAGCTCTTGCTCCTCGGAGTGCGCCTCGCTCGTCGAGTAGATATAGATCCCCCCTGGAGGGTCAATATCCAACAGATGCTTCAGATCCCAAAAGCTGAACGCGAGCACAAATCCCCCCGGATCGCGCTGGACTTCGTCTATGGGGACGAGCTTCGCTCGATACTCCGAGCGAATCGTCGCATCCCACGATTTGATATCAATCCGGACATCGTCGAGGATCGCCAGATGGGGATGGCTGAGCAGAGCAAACTGTGGATCTGCCGCCGCCAGCGCCTTGAGCAGATATGCGTCTTTCGTCAATATCAGCAAGCGTCGCTCGGTCTCTTGAGCTATGCGTAAGAATGTCATCAAGCGCTCGACGTTGCGCGGGCCAAAGTCTGCGAGCACAAGCTGTCCCGCCGCGGCGCGTATTACTGAGAGCGCCTCGTCGTAGACGTCCTGCTCGCTCACGATGGGACGAGCGCGCTCGTGGACGCGCGTGCCCTCCACGATGAGCAGCGTCGGGCACAAGGAAGCGGCCTCGCGCATGAAGCGCTCCGTCGCCGCTCGAGCACAACCATGCAAACGAATATCCCCCGTGTAGACGACCCAGCCGGCATCAGTCTCTATGGCGCAAGCGCAGGCCCCAGGGATCGAATGATCTACAGGCCAAGCCTTGAAGCGCATCCCAGCGATGCGATCTTGTGCAAGCTCGATGGGGGCTGTCTCCCACGGGCGCGCTCTTGAGCTTATGTTTGGAGGGGTCGAGAGAAACTCCCTCACGCCCTCGGAGAGATGCTCCCCAAGCAGCCTCCAGGGGCGCTGCTGCTTCGCTCCGGCTCGCAGCGATTCTATGGCACGAGGATCGTCGTCGCGGGCGACCCGCGGCACGATATAGGCCATCTCGTCGTCGAAGCTGCCCTGCGCGATCTCTTGCATGGCTTTCATGATCGCTGCGCTTTGTGGGGAAGCGTAAAGCAATAAGTCTCTGCGCAGCAGCCCTACCAACCCACAGTGATCGAGATGGGCATGAGAGAGGAAGCACGCCTGCGGCTCAAGATGCTCTCTATAGTTTGGTCTATAATTGCTGGGGATCAGATCATCGCGATAGAGGCCACCGTAGAGCGGAGCAAGCCCGAGCTTGAAAAAGTCGTGCAGGCCGCGCCCTGCCCGCGGATGCAGATACTCTTCGCAATAGAGCCCCCACTGGTGATAGTTGAGCCCAAAGTCGAGCAGCACGGCACTCGCCCCAGACTCTAGATAGATCTTTGTGCCTCCGATCGTCCGCGCCCCATCAAGTACCCGTACCCTCACAGAGCTCTCCCCCTTGCAGGAAGCGATGGCACAGTCTATGATGAGAGTATGAGTACCGTCAAGGACACTGTTCCCGACTTGGACGGCTTTCCCGTGGTTATTGAGCTGCCCGTTCAGTGGGGTGAGATGGACGCGTTTCAACACGTCAACAACGTCTCGTACTTTCGGTACTTTGAGAGCGCGCGCATCGCGTATATCGAAAAGATCGGACAGATAGAAGTGATGAACGCCACGGGGATCGGGCCGATCTTAGCCTCGGCGCGCTGTGAGTTCAAGCGCCCGCTCACCTACCCCGACAGAATCTTAGTCGGGATACGAGTCTCGGAGATGGGGAGAGATCGCTTCACCATGCAATTTAGAATCTTCAGCCAAAAGCTTCAGAAGATCGCGGCCGAGGGCGACGGAGTCATCGTCTCGTATAACTATCGCGAGCGCCGCAGAGCCCCGATCCCTGAAGAGATTCGCCGGCGCATCGAGGAGCTCGAAGGGCGAACTTTCCCCATCGAGTGAGCGCTATGTGTGGGAGATTCTCGCTGACGCTCTCTGCCGAGCAGATTGCCGCGCGCTTTGGGGTCTCGGTGCCGGAGGGCTATCGCCCTCGGTACAACATCGCGCCGACGCAAGAGATCATCGCTCTCGTCGCTGACGCTCAAGGCCGACACCTAGAGACTCTTCGGTGGGGGTTGATCCCCCACTGGGCCAAGGACCCCAAGATCGGGAATAAGCTCATCAACGCGCGCGCGGAGACGCTCTTTACAAAGCCGAGCTTCCGTGACGCCGTCAAGAGACGGCGCTGTCTCATCGTCGCTGATGGCTTTTACGAATGGCGCCAGACTTCTCAAGGGAAACGAGTTCCCGTCTACGTGCGCTTGAAATCCAAAGAGCCCTTTGGGTTTGCGGGGTTGTGGGATGTGTGGAGTTCTCCTGAGGGTCAGACGCTGAAGACGTGCACGATCGTCACCACAGAACCCAATGAGCTTCTAAGGTCCATTCACGATCGGATGCCGGTGATCGTGCCCAGAGAGTTAGAAGAGCTTTGGCTCGATCCGTCGCCGAGGGCTCCTGGAGAGCTCGCGAGGGTCCTGCGCCCGTATCGGGCAGAAGAGCTTGAGCTTTTTGAAGTCTCTTCGATCGTGAACTCCCCAGCGAACGACGTGCCGGAGTGCGTCAAGCCAAAGCTAGCTCTATAGGGTATAATAGCACTGGTGAGTCGGATGAAGACAGCGAAGCGCCTTGACGAGTTTATCCTAGCTGCTTTGACCCCACAGGAGCGTTTGGAGGCAGCCCTCAAGCTCGCCCGCGCAGTCTTTCGAGATAGCACTCTCAGCATGGAGGACCTTGAAGCAGCTATCCAAAAAGTCCGCCGTCATATCTACGAGCGCCAAGCCAAGGGTCGTGGTGGACACTAAGATTGCTCTTGTCACCGGCGCCAGCCGCGGCATCGGCGCCGCAACGGCCATAAAATTAGCTCGCCAAGGCTGCGACGTCGTCGTAAACTATCTCAGTCGCGCGGAGGCCGCTCAGGCTGTCGTTCGCCAGATTGAATCTCTGGGACGCCGAGCCCTCGCCGTCCAAGCCGACGTCTCCGACTACGCTCAAGTCCAACGGATGATCGAGACGACCGTGCGAGCACTTGGCGGGCTGCAGATCCTGGTCAACAACGCCGGCTACTCCTCCCACGCGGGGATCGAGCAGCTCTCTCTTGACGAGTGGCGCAGGATGCTCGCCGTCACGCTCGACGGCGCGTTCTATTGCGCCAAGCTCGCGGTGCCCCATCTGCGCGCTGCCGGCTGGGGCAGAATCGTTAATATAATCTCGCTGCGCGCTCTGACCGGCTCGGCTCACAGCCCCCACTACGCCACCGCCAAGGCCGGCCTGATCGGACTCACCAAATCCCTAGCCCTCGAGCTTGCCCCGTATAACATCACCGTGAACGCCGTCGCTCCCGGCTACACCGACACGGAGATGAACCGCAAATCTTTAGCCGAGCGAGGGGATCAGATCCGCGCAAGCATCCCGCTCCAACGCATCGCCACCCCCGATGAGATCGCCGCAGTGATCGCGTTTCTCTGTTCTGAAGAGGCTGGATACATCACGGGCGAGACGATCGGCGTCACCGGCGGGCTGTATATGCGCTAGCTTCACCGCAGCGCTAAGTATTCATCGAGGCTCAAGCCTGCTTGCCTCAAAATACGATGAAATGTCCTGGGGTTGAGGTCACCCGCATGGTACGGTACAGGGATGATTGTGTTTCCACGCTTGAAAATCCGGTGCGAACCCACTACGCGAACCTGAACAAATCCAATCCTCTTTAAAACACGAATGACCTTGCGAGGCGTGTCAGTCACGGGGCAACTTCAATGACCTCGATATCGTGATCTTGGAGCTCTTCACCTACGAGCTCCCAATACGCGCTCAGCACTTCACGGATGTTCTTGAGAGCTTCCTCACGAGTGCGCCCTTCAGAAAAACACGCGGGAATCGCCGGACAGTGCACAGACCACTTGTACTCTGTAGGAGCATCAGGAGTATGCTCTAAAACCACGACTACCGACTTTATGGTGGCCTTCGCTTTTGCCATAGCTGTTGCCTCCTCCTAGAGCCGGCTGAGCGCGATCAGCGCAATAATGAGAATCCCCACGACGATCCCCACACCGATCAGCCACCGTCGCGCCAAGCGTCTCGCTTGCTCGATCTGCTCTGGGGTAAGCTGCACCCGCTGGGGGTTCTGCCACGCCAATCGCTCAGCAAGGCGACGCATCCGAATAGCTTCCGAAAACTTGCCCTGCTTGCGCAACACCACACTGAGATTGTGATGCGCGTTGATGTGATGGGGATCGAGATCAATCGCCCGACGGTATGCATACTCCGCGTGCTCGAGCTTGCCCGCGTCAAAGTAGATATTCCCCAAGCGAAAATAGATCTTCGCTTTCTCCACGCCGTACTGGAGGGCTTCGACTAAGATATCAATGCCCTTGTCGTACTCTTTGGCCTTGCGGAGCTCCTCGCCCATCCGTAACGCCTCTTCGACGCGGGCGCGGCGCTCCGGCTCCGTCAGCTCAGAGAAGTCCATCGAGACGCTCCTTCAGCTTCTTGATGTCTTGCCATGTCAGATACTTTGGGCTGCCCGGCTCGCGCGACGGGTTGCGCAACAGATAGCTCGGATGGAACATACAGAAAATTTCAATCCCATCGCGCCAGGGGAAGAACCTCCCCCGCAGGGTCGTGATCCCCTCGGTCGTCCTGAGCAGATACTGCGCCGGGACGTTTCCCAGCGCAACGATGATCTTGGGCTTGATATGCTTAATCTGGGCTTCCAAGTACGGCCAGCATGCGTCAATCTCGTCTTTTTGAGGGGCGCGATTGCCGGGGGGGCGGCACTTGACCATATTGCTGATATAGACGTGCTCTCTGGCAATACCCACGGACTCTAAGATCTCCGTGAGCTTCTGTCCGGCGGGGCCCACAAACGGCCGCCCGGTGGAGTCTTCGACCTCCCCGGGCCCCTCTCCCAGAAAGATCACGGGAGATTGCGTGTTGCCCTCCCCGAAGACGACGTGCGTTCGACTTTGATGAAGCCGACACTTCATGCATGTCTGGGCTTGACGCTGGGCTTCTTCAAACGTCAAGATTGCGGGGGGCTTTGTTGGCTCGTCGAAGAGCGAACGCATCTGGGCCATCGTCGGTCACCAACTTTAAGATAGCTTGAGCGAGCCAGTCTGTCAAATGAGGAGCCTTGCAAATTCTCCCTCTCTGTGCCACTATTAATATATGACTACCCATAGCCGAGAGAGCTTAGAAGCGCTCTTCGCTCCCAAATCCGTCGCGGTCATCGGCGCGTCCACCAAGCCCGATAGCCTCGGCCGAGCCGTCTTCAAAAATATTCTCTTTCACGGCTACACCGGCGTCGTCTACCCCGTCAACCCCAAAGCCAAAAGCATCTTGGGCGTGAAAGCCTACCCGTCGGTGCTCGACATCCCCGATGAGATCGATCTCGCGGTGATCATCGTGCCCGCGATAGCTGTCGCAAATGTTCTTGAAGAGTGCGGGCGCAAGGGCGTGCGCGCGGCCATCGTCATCAGCGCGGGGTTCAAAGAGATCGGCGAGGAAGGGGCCCAGCGCGAACGCGAACTCCAGCAGATCGCCCAGCGCTACGGGATCGCCCTGCTCGGCCCCAACTGTTTGGGAATCATCAATACTGATCCCGCCGTCTCCCTGAACGCGACCTTCGCCCCAGGAATGCCCCGCCAGGGCAACATCGCGTTCATCTCCCAGAGCGGCGCCCTGGGCGTCGCCGCCCTCGAGTACGCCCAGCGCCAAAAGATCGGGCTCTCTAAATTCATCTCCATCGGCAACAAAGCCGACTTACACGAAAATCATCTCTTAGACTATCTCAAAGACGACCCGCTCAGCGACGTCATCTTGCTCTACGTAGAAGACCTCGAAGACCCCCAGGGATTTCATAGACTCGCGACGGAGATCACGAGCGAGCGCCCCAAGAAGATCCCCATCTTAGCGATCAAATCTGGGCGTACCCTCGAAGGGGCCAAGGCAGCTACCTCGCACACCGGGGCGCTGGCCGGCTCCGACGAAGTCTATGATTCGATCTTCATGCAGTCGGGCGTGCTGAGAGTCGAGACGATCGAAGAGCTCTTCGATTACGCTATAGCGTTCGCGCAGCAACCCCTGCCTCAGAGCAACAGAATCGCTATAGTCACCAACGCCGGCGGCGCAGGGATCTTAGCGACGGATGCCGCGGTGCGCCACGGGGTGCAGCTCGCGGAGTTCACCGAAGAGACCGTGAGAAAACTTCGGGAGCTGCTGCCGCCCACGGTCAACGTCGCCAACCCCGTGGACATGACCGGCGAACCCAACGAACAACGCTACGAGACAGTCGTGCGCACCGTGCTAGAAGACCCAAACGTCGCCGGGGTCGTGGTCATTGCCGCGCCGCATATCTTGATGAGCCTCGAGAACATCGCGCGGCATATTGTGCGTGCTGTGCAAGCCCTCACCCCTGACCTCTCTCCCAGCCCCAGACCTAACCCCCCAGTCCCCTTCCCTAAAAGGGAAGGGGGAGGCTCCCCTCTCCGCGCCGGGGAGGGGCTGGGGGAGGGGTCTTCGGGGAGTAAGGTTCAGAAGCCCGTGCTCGCGTGCCTGATGGCGGTCACCGACGCTAGACCCGCTATCGAAATCTTAGAAGAAGCGAACATCCCGCACTACAGCTTTCCGGAGCGCGCGGCGCGGGCTCTCGCCGCCATGGCCCGCTATCGCGAATGGGTCCATCGCCCGCGCACCGAGTACAGAGTCTTCACGGACGTACAGATCGAACAAGCCCGAGAGACAATCGCGCGCGCCAAGCGCCAGGGACGCTCGCTGCTCTTGGAGCCCGAAGCGCACGATGTCCTCAAAGCGTACGGCTTCCCTGTGCTTCAGTATCGCTTCGCCAAATCTGAGGACGAAGCCCTCCAAGCAGCCCGCGAGATCGGCTACCCCGTGGTGCTCAAGATCGTCTCGCCGGATATCGCTCACAAAGTGGACGTCGGCGGCGTCAAGCTCGATATTCACAGCGATGCTGAGCTGCGGGAGAACTACCGTCAGATGCTCGCAGACGTCCAGAAAGCTAAGCCCGACGCGCGGATCTTTGGAGTCTTCGTGCAAGAGTTCATCAAGGGGGGCAAGGAGACGATCTTGGGGCTCAAGCGCGATCCGCTCTTTGGGCCGTTGTTGATGTTCGGGCTTGGGGGGATTTACGTCGAAGCCCTGCGGGATGTGACGTTTCGCATCGCGCCGATCCGCGAGCTGGGTGTTCATCGAATGATCCGACAGATTCGAGGCTTTAAGATCTTGGAGGGCTTTCGCGGTGAGCCGCCCTCAGATATAGAGGCGATCGCGGAGTGCTTGGCGCGGCTGTCGCAGCTAGCAACGCAATTAGAAGAGATCGTCGAGCTCGATATAAACCCCTTGGTCGTCTTCGAGAGAGGGCGCGGGGCGCGCGTCGTAGACGCGCGGATTGTCGTCGCTTAAGAGTTCTGCGATCAGCGCTCTTTCGAGCGAGTGCGATGGAGCGGACAGTCGTCGCCCCACTCTTCGCACGATTTGCTGAAGAGATGCGTCCGGCCCTCTTTCAGATTCTCTGGGTGCCAGCAGGTCTGCCCCATATAGATATCCCGACTGCTGATGACCCACGGGCCGCGATACTCGCACTCGACGATCTGCTCCTGGGCGGTCATAGCTTACACCTCCGCTGCTCTCAGCCTACAGCGAAGCTATAGCCGAGACTATGACCCTGGTCATCAGCAAGTTTGATCTTGGGCATCTACTGCACTTCTACCCAGATCGGGTTCGTGTACGCTTGATCGCCGTCGTCGGCCACGACACGTACCAGATACCAGCTCCTCTCCGCGGGCTTATCGGTGAGGGTGATCACGGCGCGCTCCTCACTGAGAGTAAAAGTCTTTAAGACTTTGCCGTTCTTGACGATCTGCGCCGACTGGAGCGTGCGCGGCTCCTCTTGGGAGGGATCGCGGGGGAGCACGAGCAATTCAGCTTTGAGTGAGATCTCTTGCCCGCGCGACAGTGTCACTGTGTCCCCAGGGAGGACTTTTCCATCTTGTGCTGTAAAGTTCACGAGAGGGCCATAGGTCGTGAACGCCCGCCCGCTCTTGAGAGCCGCGATCCATTTTTCGGCCGTCACCTCGCCCTCGACACGCACGAACGTGCGCGGACGGCCGTAGCGCTCGAAGCGAAAGTCCATCCAATCGTGGTCGTCGCTGTTGCCGACGGCGATGTAGCGTCGCCCTTCGTTCCAGAACTTGAAGAGCTGCTCGATCGCTTTGGCATCGCCCTGGTCGAATTCGCCGTTGAAGATCTCCACAGCATCAAAACCATAGTCGAAGATCTCTGCGCCCAGCAGGGCGAAGTAGCCGTCGCTGCTCGACCCAGGGTGATTGGCTTGGATGATCTGCGCGCCGCAGGCGCGGGCAGCAGCGAAGTAGTCTTTGGGGGTCTTGTTCGGAGCATATGTCACGGCACAGTTGAGGGGATAGGCGTTCCAATGTCCTAAGGGGGTCGTGATCTCTTCGCTCAAGATCGCGGGGACGCCGCGCGCTTGGGCAGTCTTTAAGAAAAGCTCATGTCCGGCGATCGTCTCGTGATCGCTGATAAACACGAGATCGAGATCGGCCGCGCGCTGCACCACCACTAATTGCTCTATGGGTGTGTGACCATCGAGGCTGGCGGTGCTGTGGGCATGGAGGTCTGCCGAGTAATAGCTCCACTCTTTTGCAGGGGAGAATGCTCGCTGGAGCGAAACTGTCAGCTCGATGGTCTTGCCCGCTGGCACGGTGATCTCTTGAGTGAAGGGTTTTCCGGTGAAGCCCGCGCCGCGGTCAACGATCAGAGTATATCGCTCTTGGGGTAGTGTGAGCCGAGCGAAGCCAAGCTCCTTGAGATCAGTATAAGCGATGAAGAGCTTCCCGAAGCGATCTTGGGCGAGGATCAGGGCATCGGCGGGCTGGCCGTCGAGCGTCACTCTGAGAGTTACTTGGCCGGTCGGCTGGGTGAGGACCGAGGCCGACGACAGAACGAGGGCGAGCATGACAACGAGAGAGAGAGCGCGCTTCATCGGTTGCCTCCTTGTGGTATAGTTCTTAATGATATTCTAGTGGGGCGAAGTCTGGTTGACAAGCGCCCTAATGTCTTTCTTTGAATCACGGAAGGCACGGAATCGCACAAAACGCACGGAAAGACAGCAAGCTTGCCTTGACCAGGCTTCGCCTCGACCATTCATCTTGCTGCGAAGCGGCAAGGTGTCCAGTCCAGACGAAGTCTGGTGCCTTCCGTGGGTCTTTCCGTGCTTTCCGTGATTCGAGGAGCTTGGCCTCTCAGTTCCGCAGTGGCCTCCCTGTTGCTAACATGTGCTGGATGCGCTCTTGGGTCTTCTGCGTCCCGCAGAGCGATAAGAACGCTTCGCGCTCTAAATCGAGCATCTGCTGCTCGGTGAGCTCCGTGCCCGGCGGAACGTCCCCGCCCGTCAACACCCACGCGAGCTTCTGCGCCATCAGCGCCTCGTGATCCGTGATCCGCTTGGCCCACTGGAAATTCTTGATCGCGATCTGCAAGGCCGCATAGCCGCTGCGCCCCGTCACTTTAAGCTTTCTTTGTCGCGGTGGCTCGTACCCCATCATCGCCATCGCTAAAACGTCCTTCTTCGCGTCGGCGATGAGACGATCTCTGTTCATGGTGATCTTATCGTCACGACGCAGGAACCCGAGCTTGCGAGCTTCCTTGGCGCTCGTGGAGACCCTCGCGAGAGCGATCAGCTCAAAGACGCGCTGCAAGAACGGGAAGAGATCAATATTCGCATCTTCGGGGAGATTTTCGAGCTGCCGTGCCCAAAGCTCTTTACAGCCCCCCGCCGCGGGAATGACCCCGACGCCAAACTCCACTTGGCCCATATACAGCTCACAATGAGCGCGCACCCGCGCGCAGTGCAAGACGATCTCCGAGCCACCTCCAAGCGTCATGTTGAACGGCGCGGCGACCACGGGCTTCTCAAAGTATTTTATGGCCATGTTCGCGTCCTGGAACGCCTTGACCATCTGCCCCAATTGCTCCCACGCCCCACTCCCAATCGCCCCTAAGATCAGCCCGATGTTCGCCCCAACGCAGAAGTTCTGCCCCTCGTTGCCGATCACTAAGCCGACTAAGTCGCGCTTACGAACTTCTTCGAGCGACGCTGTAAGCATCTCGATGATGTCGGCATCGACAGCGTTCATGTACGTGTGAAACTCCAAGCACGCCACGCCATCTCCCAAATCTATCAGCGACGCCCCTGGGGTGGCTTTGATGATACGCTTTGTGTCTTCTTTCAGCTCGGAGAGCACGAGCACGCCCGCAGGTCTGGGCAGCTCACGATAGCTCTTAGTCTGAACGTCAAAATAGAACTTCTTGCTCTCTTTTCGCTGATAAAAGCTCTCCCCGCGAGCGAGCATATCTTCGACGATCTGGGGGATCTTTCGCCCTTCGCGCTTCATCCGCTCCACAGACTCTCTTACCCCGATGGCGTCCCAGGTCTCAAACGGCCCCAGCTCCCAGTTGAACCCCCACTTCATGGCGTTGTCAATCGCATAGATGTTGTCTGAGATCTCTGGGATGAGCCGGGCTGAATAAAGCAGTGTCTCCGACAGAACCTTCCAGGCGATCCGTCCCGCGCGGTCATCGGCGTAGACGACAGCCTTGATCTTCTCCCCCACGGTAGATTGCTGGCTCGCTTTCGCGAGTGATGGATACTCAAACTTCTCTTGAGGGCGATAGTCGAGAGTCTTATAATCGAAAACCCAGAACTCTCTCTTGCCGTTGACGGTCTTCTCTTGATAAAAACCCTTGCCGGCCTTGCGCCCCAAGAGTCCTTGAGCAAGCATCTTCTGCACAAAGTCGGGCAGACGATAGACCTCCCGCATGGGATCGTGCGGCAGATTTTCGTAAATATTCTTCATCACGTCGGCCATGACGTCGAGACCCACAAGATCTACGGTGCGGAAGACGGCGCTCTTGGGGCGGCCCAGCGCCGGCCCGAAGATCGCGTCAATCTCTTCGACTTTGTACCCTTCTTCTTGCATCACTTTGAGCAGATACGAGATCCCAAAGATCCCGATGCGGTTGGCGATGAAGTTGGGAGTGTCTTTTGCTAAGACGACCCCCTTGCCCAAGCGCCGCTCGGCGAAGTCCATCATGAACTCTACGATCTTGGGGTCAGTCTCCGGCCCAGGGACGATCTCTAACAGCTTCATATACCGCACGGGGTTGAAGAAGTGCGTGATGAGCGCATGTCGTTTCAGCTCTGGGGAAGACTTTTGAGTGATCGCCGCGAGAGCGATCCCAGAGGTGTTCGAGCTGACGATAGCGTCTTTCTTTCGGAACTTTTCGATCTTGGCGAACGTCTCTTGTTTGACGTCCAAGCGCTCGAAGACGGCCTCGATGATCCAGTCGGCTTCCCCTAAGCGATCCAAGTGATCTTCTGTATTCCCCACGGTGATGAGCTGGGCATCGTTTGGGTCGAAGAAGAGCGCCGGACTCGCTTTCAGGGCTCTCTGGAGCCCCGCGTTGGCGATGCGGTTCCTCACGGCAGGGTCTTGCAGCGTGAGCCCTTTGGCCCTCTCTTCAGGGGTCAGCTCTTTGGGAACAATGTCTAGCAGATGGACCTTGATCCCCACACCCGCCAAGAGCGCGGCGATCCCCGCGCCCATCGTGCCCGCACCCAGAACTGCTGCTGTCTTGATGTCGCGCATGATCTTCTCTCCTTCGTTAGACTCTCTCGAAGACCGCGGCCATCCCTTGGCCGCCACCGACACACATCGTCACCACGCCAAACTGTGCATCTCGCCGAGGCATCTCGTGCACCAGCGTCGTCAAGAGTCTTGACCCCGACGACCCCAACGCGTGTCCCAGCGCGATCGCCCCGCCGTTCACGTTGACCTTCTCCATCGGCAGATCGAGCTCGCGAATCACCGCGAGCGCTTGCGCCGCAAACGCCTCGTTGAACTCGAAGAGATCTATATCTTTGAGCGAGAGCTTGGCTTTTTTGAGGGCCTTGGGAACAGCATAGACTGGGCCAATGCCCATGATCTCCGGGCGGACGCCCGCCGCTGCCGCCGAGACGAATCGCGCCATCGGTTTCAATCCCAACGAGCGCGCCTTCTGTTTTGATGCGAGCAGCACCGCTGAGGCCCCATCGGTCAAAGGCGACGAATTCCCAGCAGTCACCGTGCCCCCCTCACGGAAGACCGGCTTGAGCTGCGCGAGCGCCTCCAGCGTCGTATCGCGCCGAATCGTCTCGTCTACTGTATGGGTGATCATCTTGCCGTCTACGCGCACGGTGAGCGGGACGATCTCGTCCTTGAAGCGCCCAGTATCCGTAGCCCGCACGGCCTTCATGTGTGACTCATAGGCGAACTTGTCTTGGTCCTCACGAGAGATTTTATATTTCTCAGCGACATTCTCGGCGGTGATCCCCATCGGCGTATAGACTTCGGGGTACTCTTGAGCCAAGACGGGATTGGGGCGCGGGGTGTAGCCGCCCATCGGCACCATAGTCATAGACTCGACGCCCCCGGCAATGATGAGATCAGCATCCCCATAAGCGATCTGATAGCAGCCGTTGACGACCGACTCCAAGCCCGACGCGCAGAAGCGATTGATCGTACACGCCGGAACAGACTCTGGGATCTTGGCCAAGAACTGGGCGATGCGAGCGACGTTCATGCCCTGTTCGGCTTCGGGCATGGCGCAGCCCAGACGGACATCGTCGAGCTCTTTGGGGTCAATGCCGGTGCGCTCTATCAGCGCTTTCACGACGGCCGCGGCCATCTCATCGGGACGCGTCTCCCGCAAGACCCCGCGGACGGCCCGCCCCACCGCGCACCGCACCGCTCCCACAACCACGACTTCTCTCATAGCAAGACCTCCTTCACTTGGAACTTTCCTTAGCCAACTCCGCGTCAATCATCGCTTTGAACTTCTCGTAGGGCCACGCCCCAACCAACGGATGCCCGTTGATAAAGAAGAGCGGCGTCCCAATGCTGCGAGGCTTCTCAGATTCGGGGAGCTTCGCTAACAGCTCTTGCAGGACCTGACGATCTTTTTCGACCTGGGATTTAGCCCAGTCAGAGTTCAGACAGCTCGCAAAGGCTTCTTCGTTCAGCCCGAGTTCTCTGGCGAGCGCTTGCAAGTCTTCCGCGCTCAGATGCCCCTTCCCTTCCTCGAAGATCACATAAAAAAGTCGGTCGTGATACTCCCAGAAGTGCCCCTGGGCGTGAGCGCACTCGCCCGCTTGCGCGGCCAGCTGCGCCACCTCCCCGTGCACAATGAGATTGTGAAAGACGTACTTCACCAAGCCAGGACGAATGTACTCTTCGTCAATCTTCGGGAAGGTCTGAAAGAGATGGCGCGCGCAGAAGGGGCAATAGAACTCCGCAAATTCTTCGATAGTGACGGGGGCGTCGGCGACGCCCTTGGTCGGCTGTTCCGGGGCGTTCTCGACGGAGGTTGAGGAAGGTTGCGTTGGGGGCGGAGCCGGCGCGGTTGTGGTCTCTTGAGCAGGGGGCTTGGCCGGGCGCGACGAGATCCAATTGATCGCGATCAGCGCCCCAGCCGCGACAATCGCGAGGATCACAATCCACACGATGGGATTGCTCACAAAGCTGACGCTCTTCTTGGCAGACATAGGGTCTCCTTTCACTCCTCGATCTTAACGGGTAAACCGGCGCTCTGCCAAGCAAGAATGCCCCCCTGTAAGTCGTAGACGCGCCGAAACCCAAGCTCCTTCATAAGAGCGACGGTCTCGCCCGACCGGTGCCCCGTGCGACAGTAGACCAAATAAGTCTTCCCACGGTCGAGTTGCGCCAGCCGCTCACGAAAACCTGGGGCATAAAAGTCTAGATTCATTGGGGTCTTCTCCGGCAGATGCCCCTGGGCAAACTCTTCTGGGGTCCGCACGTCCAGAACGATAAAGTCCGGATCATTCCGGTGCTCGAGGATGAGTTTATGCGCCTCAGCGGCGCTCACCTGACGGAAGACCGATCCTGACGAAAACTGAAAGATCACCCACAGAACGACAACGAGAGCGATGACACCCAGCCCAGCAAACCCCCACCACACAGAGAGGGCTTTTTTAGGGTTCTCCGGCGCACTGCGCTTTTTCTTGCTCATTTGATCTGCACCACCCCCTCCCAGAGCGGCTCTGGTTCATCATCGCGGTAGAGCCGCACGGTGTACAGCCCCGGACTGAGATAGTAAATCGTCACGGAGAGATCGCGCGGGCAGAGACACCGGCAGGCTTCCCCCGGTTGCTCCCGCTCAAAGACAGAGATCACTCTGTCATCGAGAGCAACTTCCATCGCTGTTGTCAAGCAGCAGTTGGTCAGCGCATCGCGATGGAGTATCGTGAGAGCACGCCCCTCAACCTGAAGCCCAACGGCGGCATCAGCAGAGAGTGCCTCGCGGACTGCTTTGCAGGAGCTCTGATGCGACTGCCCGACAATGGGACTGAGCGCAGGCTGGCAGCCTCCCACAAGCATAATGAAGGCTACCAGACAGCTGAGCACACCTCGGTGGTGCACGGCCTCACCTCCCTCTTGTATTTTCCTGAAGGGAGGGCGCCCGTGCAAATTTACTTCGGTGGCTTGGCGATCAATATCAGAGCAGCCGCGGCCGCGCTCAGGACGGCCAGCACAACAAATGCTCCGCCCCAAGCCCCTGTGGCCGCCCGGATCTGGGCCCCCAGAATTGGCCCTAAGACCCCTGCCGCACCCCACGCCGAAAAGACCCACCCGTAATTGATTCCCAAGTGCTTCGTCCCGTAATAGTCCGCCGTGAACGCCGGCATGACCGAGAGGCTCCCTCCATACGCCAAGCCAATGAGGCTGATCCCCAACGTATAGAGGGCAAAGTCCCGCGCGTTGGGTAGGATGAAGAGCAGCGTTAGAATGAAGACGACTTGCGCGAGGATCGTTGCGCCCTTGCGCCCAAGTTTATCAGAGATAAACCCGAATGCCGGTCGCCCAAGACCGTTGAGGATGGACATCAAGCCCAATGCCCCTGCAGCGACCGTCGGGCTGAGATTCGCAAGCTCCTGGCCCATCGGGACCGCTTGGGAGATCACCATCAGCCCCACGCCCGCCCAGAAGAGAAAGACGACCCAGAGCAGATAGAACTGAAAAGTTTTCGCCATCTCCGAAGGGGGATAATCCCTCTGCTCTTTGGAGCCGGGGCCATTCTCTGGGGGCGTCCAGCCCGCGGGTTTCCATCCCACCGGGGGATTGCGCAGCAGCGCTCCCGTCAAGACGACCAAGAGCCCAAACGCCACCCCGAAGATCGCAAATGTGTTATAGACGCCAATCTGGGAGATCAGCGCCGTTCCCACCGGCGCGACGATGAGCGAGCCTGCTCCAAATCCTAACACCGCCAAGCCCGTGATGAACCCTCGCATATCGGGGAACCATTTGACGCACGTCGCGATGGGCGTCACATAGGCAAACCCCACGCCCAACCCCACCAAGACCCCATATGTGATATAAAGCCCCAGCAGCGTCTGGCCGAACTGACTCGCTAACAGAAAGCCCGCCCCCAGCAGCACTCCCCCAGTCATCGCGACAATTCTCGGCCCAACACGGTCTTGCCATCGCCCCGCGATGATCATCCCCACGGCAAAGAAGACGACACAGAGCGTGAAGGGCATGGTCGCCTCTTGGATTGTCCAGCCGTGTAAGTTCATCAACGGGTTGCGAAAGATGCTCCACGCGTAGACGTTCCCCAACCCCAATTGCATCAAGACCGCGGCAACGACGAAGAGCCACCGGTTGGGCAGGCGCTCTTCTTTAGAGATGACTTGTGAAACTGTATTTTTCATAGGGTTCACTCTCTCTTTATGAAAAGTGTGAGCCCATCCCTCCCCCGCCCAGGCACGACGGGGGAGGGACGGAAGGAGGAGGCCATGTGCGCTTACCCTTCACTCGACTCGTACTGGCTCTTCAGCTGCGCGATCACCGTGGGGTCAGCGAGCGTCGTCGTGTCCCCCAGAGCCCGACCCTCCGCGATATCTCGCAGCAACCGCCGCATGATCTTCCCAGAGCGCGTTTTAGGCAACTCCGCCGTGAAGAAGATATCATCGGGTCGGGCGATGGGCCCGATCTTCTTCGCGACATGCTGCTTCAGTTCGTCGGCCAGCGAAGAAGAAGGCTTATACCCGGCTCGCAGGGTCACGAACGCCGAGACCGCCTGGCCCTTCACCTCATGGCTCTTGCCAATGGCCGCAGCTTCAGCGACCGCTGGATGGTCCACGAGAGCGCTTTCGACCTCCATCGTGCTAATCCTGTGCCCTGAGACGTTGAGCACGTCGTCAATGCGCCCAAGCAACCAAAAGTCCCCGTCTTTATCAATCTTGCAGCCGTCGCCAGTGAGATAAACCCCGGGGAACTTGCCCCAGTAGGCTTGCTTGTAGCGTTCAGGGTCACCATAGAGAGTGCGGAGCATCCCCGGCCAGGGCTTGGTGATGACTAAGTATCCGGCGCCTTTGCCTTGAGGAACGGGGTTGCCTGATTCGTCGAGCACCGCCGCTTCGATCCCAGGGAATGGCCTATTGGCCGACCCAGGCTTGAGCGTCGAGATCCCCGGCAAGGGCGTGATGAGAATATGCCCGGTCTCGGTCTGCCACCACGTGTCCACAATGGGGCAGCGCTCCTTGCCGATCACTTTATAGTACCACATCCAGGCTTCCGGATTGATCGGCTCCCCCACCGAGCCCAAGAGCCTCAGCGACGAGAGATCGTGCTTGTTGGGATATTCCTCACCCCAGCGCATAAACGTCCGGATCGCTGTGGGAGCCGTGTACAGAATATTCACCCTGTACTTTTCGACGATGGCCCAGAAGCGATCTCGATCAGGGTAATCGGGCACGCCCTCGAACATCACCGTTGTTGCTCCATTGGCCAGCGGACCGTAGACGATATAGCTATGCCCGGTCACCCATCCGATGTCCGCGGTGCACCAGAAGACGTCCTCGTCCTTGATGTCAAAAATCCACTTGTGGGTGAGGGCCGTGCCCACTAAATACCCGCCGGTGGTGTGCACGACGCCCTTGGGTTTGCCTGTCGTCCCCGATGTGTAGAGAATGAAGAGCATATCTTCGGAGTCCATCGGCTCGGGCGGGCAGTCTACCGGGGCATCGCGCATCAGCTCGTGCCACCAGAATTCACGACGATAGTATCCGCCGGTCAGGGGCGTCTTCAGCACATCGCTGCCCAAGATACGCCGGACGACGATGACGTTCTCGACAGACGGGGCGTTCTTGAGAGCCTCATCAGCGTTCTGTTTGAGGGGCACGACATGGCCACGGCGCCAGCCGCCATCTGCCGTAATGAGCAATTTCGCTTGGGCATCGTTAATTCTGTCCCGAAGGGCTTCCGCCGAAAAGCCTCCGAAGACGACGCTGTGCACCGCGCCGATCCGCGCGCACGCCAGCATCGCGATGGGCAGCTCGGGGATCATGGGGAGATAGATCGCCACGCGATCCCCCTTCTTGATCCCCAATTTCTTCAAAACGTTCGCGAACTTGGAGACCTCGCGATGGAGATCTTGATAAGTGAGGACGCGCTCATCCCCAGGCTCGCCCTCGAAGATGATCGCGGCTTTATTGCGCCGCCAGGTCTTCAGATGGCGATCTATACAGTTATACGAAGCGTTGAGTTTGCCGCCGACAAACCACTTGGCCCAAGGCGGGTTCCACTCCAAGACTTTCTCCCATTTCTTGAACCAATCGAGCTCTTCGGCAGCCTTGGCCCAGAAGGCCTCAGGGTTCCTGGCTGCTATCTCATAGATCTTGGGGTCGTTGATGTTGGCCCTCTTCTTGAACTCCTCTGGCGGGGGAAATGTCCGCTCTTCTTGCAACAACGCCGCAATGGTCTGGGCAGTCTTCTCCATAGCTGATCACTCCGTTTCTGAATTATGCTTCATTTTAAAGAGCGTAGAGGGAGTGGCGCCATGATGCGGCGCAGGGCTGGGAATGATTTAGCTCAGGGCAAAAAAAGTATGCCGGCGGATGAATCCGCCAGACTTCGTCTGGACTGTTCGTCGTGCCGCCTGCGGCGGCACGGTGTACGGTCCAGGCGAAGCCTGGCTTCAGCATCCGGTTCCAGAGGTTGCTAGAACAACCCCGTCACCTTCCCCGTCTTGACGTCTATATCTATTCTGCGGAACGCCGGATCAGACGAGGTCCCCGGCATCAGCGAGATCGTCCCGGTCATGGGGCACAAGAACCTCGCCCCGGAATAGATCAGAATATCGCGAACGGGAAGCACCCAGCCCTTGGGCACGCCTTTCAGATCAGGGTTATGAGAGAGCGATAGATGCGTCTTCACCATCATCGTCTGGTAGTCGCGGTACTTGGGATCGGACTCAATCTTCTTCGCTTTGGCTTCGGCTTCGGGAGTCCAGCTCACCCCGTCAGCTCCGTAGACAACTTTTGCGATCCTCTCGACCCGCTCGCGTAGCTTCATCTCCAACGGGTAGAGAAATTCAAACTGAGAGGGCTCTTGCGCGGCATCAATGATCGCGTCCACGAGCTCTAACGCGCCGTCGCCGCCCTTCAGCCAATGCTCCGAGACCGCACACCGCGCCCCAGCCGCCTCCACAGCCCTCTTGACGGCTCTGATCTCGTCCTTGGTATCCGTGGGGAAGACATTGATACAGACCACGGGCACAATCCCAGACGTCTGAATGATCTTGAGATGGTGCAAAAGATTAGGCAGCCCTTGCTCGACGAGCTTGACGTTCTCTTTGGTGTACTCTTGAGGAATAGGCCGGCCGGGCACGACCTTCGGCCCGCCACCGTGCATCTTCAGGGCGCGTATCGTCGCGACCAAGACCGAGACGTGGGGCTTCAGCCCGCTGAGACGACACTTGACGTTCCAGAACTTTTCAAAGCCAATGTCGGCCCCAAAGCCCGACTCCGTCACGTGATAGTCAAAGAGCTTCAGCCCAAGACGATCCCCAATGATAGACGATTGCCCCACGGCGATGTTTGCAAACGGCCCGGCGTGCACCAAGACGGGCTGATACTCAATAGTGCAGCAGAGCGTGGGATTGATGGTATTGCGCATCCAGGCGGCCATCGCCCCATCCACTTCCAAGTCCTTGGTCGTGATGGGGTTGCCCTTCTTATCGAAGGCGACTGTGATCTGTCCGAGGCGCTCGCGCAGATCAGCCAGATCGCGCACGATCGCTAGGATCGCCATAAGCTCCGAGCTGACGGCAATATCGAAGCGCGATTCCATCATGTAGCCGTCCATGCGCCCCCCCAGCCCAATGACGATGTGCCTGAGAGCTTGGGCGCAGAAATCTATGACCCAGCCCATCTGGACGTTGGTCGGGTCTATATCTAATCTGCGCAGCCCGATCTTCTTGAGCTGCTCGTCGTCATAATTGCGCTCGTGCTGTAAGCGCGCTGTAAGCGCGACCATCGCCAAGTTATGCGCGTTGGCGATATCGTTAATATCGCCTGTCAGCCCCAAAGAGAACTCAGTCATGGGGATGAGCAGCGCATTGCCGCCGCCGGCGGCCGTGCCCTTGATGTTCATCGAAGGGCCGCCAGAGGGCTGACGAATACAGCCGCCCACGTTGAGCCCTCGCTTGCCTAACCCCTCGATGATCCCCAACGTTGTGGTCGTCTTGCCCTCGCCCAGCGGCGTCGGGGTGATCGCCGTCACTTCGATATATTTGCCGTCGGGCTTATGTTTGAGACGCTCGATGATCTTCGCAAAATCGAGCTTGCAAACCCGCCCGTAGGGAAGCACTTCGTCCTTTCTCAGGCCCAAGCGATCGCGCCACTCATCGGAAGTGGGCATCTTCTCCTCGGCGAGCTCCGCGATCTGCCAGTCCTTGAGCTTCGTCGGATCGTAGGGCATAGGCATCGCCTCCTTTAGTTAGCCTTTCAATCCCGATTTCTGCACGATCTGCGGCACGGCTTCTTCCCACTCGATCGCCATAATATGCACCCCTGAGACTCCAGGGATCTCTTTGAGCTGTTGAATCAGCTCCACGCAGATCTTGATCCCCTCTTGGCGCCATGCTTCGGCTCTAGCTTTCTTATCTTCAATCCCTTTGCCGGCGGCTTCCATCCGCTCGACGATCTCGTTGGGGACGTCGAGCCCCGGCACGTTATCGCGCATATATTTGGCCGCGCCGGGCGTCTTGATCGGGCTCACCCCAGCTAAGATATACACTTTGTCGAGCAGCCCAAGATCGCCCACGCGCGCCATGAACTCCCGAAATCTCTGAATATTATAAACGATCTGGGTCTGGATGAACTGCGCCCCGGCTTCGACCTTCTTTTTCAATCGCAATGCCCGAAACTCATAGGGCGGCGCAAACGGATTCTCGACCGCCCCGATGAACATCGCGGGGCGCTCGCCGGTCAGCTCATCCCCAGAGAGAAACTTCCCCTCGTCGCGCATTCTTCTCACCGTCTCGATCAAGTGTACCGAATCCAGATCGAAGACGCCCTTGGCCTGGGGGTGATTCCCAAACGATTGATGATCCCCAGTCAGACAGAGCACGTTGCGAATCCCCAGCGCATATGCCCCTAAGATATCGCTCTGCAGGGCGATGCGATTGCGATCCCGACACGTAATCTGAAAGACCGGGTCAAGCCCTAAAGATTTTAAGATTGCACACGCAGCCAAGCTGCTCATGCGCGTCACCGCCGTCTGATTGTCGGTGACGTTGGCCGCGTCCACCCAGTCTTTGAGGAGCTGCGCTTTCTTCTCTATGACGGTTCTATCGGCGCTCTTGGGTGGGCCGCACTCCGCGGTCACCACAAATCTTTTCGACTCCAGAGCCCGCTTGAGGGTGCTGTCGCTCATAGTAGCATATCTTCGCGGATGCGCCGTCGCGGTCCCCCGTGACGATCCGAAGACCAATCTTTTGCTGCAAAGAGCTGCTCCATGTTCTTTCGTTGATTGAGCTTCCCCAAACGCTCATAGATCAAGACCCAGGCGCAGGGGCGCGGGCCATTGCGAGAGACTTCACACGTTCCATCGGCTCGGACACCTCCGCAGGGGCCATTTAAGAGATTCTTGGCACACCGGGCGATGGGGCAAATGCCCCCCGTCATGTGTAAAATACAGTTCCCGCAGCCGGCGCAGACTTCCGTCCAGATTCCCTGACGTTCAACCTCGCCGAAGAACTTCGTATTGAGCGCGGGCAAGATGGGCAGATCGAATCTCTCAGAGAGCTTATTGACTCCAACCCCGCACGCCAGCGAGAGCACCGCCTCTTGCTGCTCGATAGTCTCTCGCCATAGATCATTGAACTCGTCGTCGCACTGGCGCTTGACCACCCCTTCGGTAATTTCGATGGGGCGGCCCTGAGACGTGCGCGCCAGCCGCACCGCCGACGCTAAAAGCCCAACTTCTTTCTCGCCCCCGGCCATGCACACCGCCACGCATGACTGACACCCCAGAAATAAGACTCTCTTATAGGGCTCCAGCATCTGCAAAATCTCTTCGATGGGCTTCTGATCAGCGACGATCACGAGACTCTCCTCGCCAGAGGGAACCCCTCTCTCGAAGGCGCGCTGTGAACTCCTGAACTGTCTGAACGAGCTGCTCGCCCCATGGCAAAGCCAGCCGCACCATCTCCACCCTCTCAGCAGCAATGCCTATCTGTTCTAAAAGCCTACGAATGTGCTGCACCCGGCTCGCCGCTCGCTGACTCCCTGTGGTGAACCGGCAGAACCTTTCTGGACAGCCAGCTACTAATACTCCTTCCGCACCCATCTCAAAAGCCCGCAACACGTCCACAGCCTCTAAGCGGCCCGTGCATGGTAGGCGTTCCACCTGGACTTGGGGCAATCGCGATAGCTGCGTACTGCCTGTAAGATCGAGCCCCGACAGAGCACAGTAAGAGCAGGCAAAAAGCATAATCTTGCCCTGTAGGGGCAAGGTGGCCTCATCCCTCCCAGCTCCTCGCTGATAGCTCGCAGATAGCAAGGTGTCAAGTTTAATGGCTTGAGCAGGGCAGTCGGCCACACAGATCCCACACCCCCAGCAGCGGCTCGCGTCGATCTCTGCAATGCCTGCCACCGTCAAGAAGGCAGCACCGTAGGGACACTCCCGCACACAGGTCAAACAGGCAGTGCACCGGCCAGGCTCAACGTGAGCTACACTCCGCGGGGGCCAGTGAATGGACAGAACAGTAGAGTTCCAACGGGCTTGTCTCAGTATCCGGCGCAAGAGGTACAGCCGATTTGCAGCGACCATGTTCCCCCGCTGGAAGCGGCACCGTCCCTGAGCGCAGGGGATCAACAGGAAGCGCTCGAACCCCAGCTGCAGGATTTCCAGAAAGAGTGTCGTATCAACACGGCCAACGCAGGGCACCCCCAAAAAGATCGTCTCTGAGGGAGAGACTCCTAGCGCCGCTGAGACTTCGTCAATAGTCAGACCGCTTCCCCAACAGCCGAGCACGGCAACACGGGCAT
>JAPWVB010000066.1 GCA_028275205.1 Candidatus Acetothermia bacterium | reverse complement strand
TGCCTCAGGGTGCTTCCGTGGGGAGGGAGTGTTTGAGCCCTATATAAAGAAGGCTCGCGACGCAGGCATTACTTGGGTAGCCAGCGCAGGCAACCTCGGCGACAGCCACTGGGAAGGCTCATTTACCGATAGGGATAACAATAATGTGAATGAGTTCTCGAGCTTCGATGAGACCCTCAGCGTTGAGGTGGAGTTTGTCAACATAGAGAACACCATAGCAGCAGCCGCAGTAGGCGCGTTCTTAAGCTGGGATGCCCCGTGCACCGGAGCGAGCGATGACTATGATCTCGAGTTTGTCTTTGAGGCCCAGCCGGACCTGCGGCGGCGCGCCGATTGGGTCTGGAAGCCCGGTATCCCCGTTAAAGGGGGTATATATATCGTCTTCACCCCGGACTTAAGGATCGTCGGGCGACACTATTATATTGGGCTCCGTGTCATTAAGAAGCGCGCAGCGGCCCCCGCAGCTCGGCTGGATATCGCTATCACAGATTGCTTGAAGTGTCACACGATCGAGTATAAAGTCCCTCGGGGGAGCATCTCGATCTTCGAGCCAGCGGTCTCCCCTAACGTCATTGCCGTGGGAGCGTTCCATCATGCCCCCGATCGCTGCCCAAGAAATCTCTGCCCAGAGACAAATCTCTTAGTCTACAGCAGCCGTGGCCCTACGAAAGACAACCGCGTGAAGCCCGATATCACCGCCCCATCGCACGTTTCGACAGCAACATACGGGAAGTACACAGGCGACGGACCCAATCAAAATCCGGGCTTTGACGGGACGTCCGCAGCGGCGCCGCACGTCGCTGGAGCTGCTGCACTCGTCAAACAGATCTTCCCTCAATTCACACCTCAACAAGTCCAAGAGTTTTTGGAGAAACGTGCCGAAGACCGCGGCGCCCGCGGGAAAGACAATGACTGGGGCGCGGGGCAGCTACTTCTTGGGAACGTAGTCGTCATCCCCAACGCCCCGGCGAATCTCGCGGCCGTGGGGCGCGGCCCACGCGAGATCGCTCTCACGTGGCAAGATCGTGCTACCAACGAATCGGGCTTTTCCGTTGAGCGACGCTTCGTCCTCGATCCTGACTTCGTGGAGATCGCGCGACTCGGCCCCAACAGCACCGAGTTCACCGACACGGCAGTCCTTCCTGAGACTACATACTGCTATCGCGTGCGGGCGTTCACATCAACGGGTCAGTCAGATTATTCTAATGAGTCTTGTGCCTCCGGCACCCCTGAGACCGAGCCGACTCTCTATGAGTTCTCAGCAGAGATGCAGTCTGGGATCTTCGGGCGGATTGAGCTGCCCACTGAGATCAAGAATGCGCTACCCGTAGGCGTGCGCTTCGTCGAGGAGCCTAACGTCACAGTTGGGGAGCGCACGAGCCGCGCTCTCGGTGAAGTGAACTTGCAGCTCTCGCCCAGCACCGGCTCGATCTTCGGCAGCCCCAGCGGCTCTGGAGAACTCCCATTCTTGATCGGGGTCTTCTCCAATGGGCACAAGCTCGCGCGTATCTGGGTAATACTTACTATAAAGCCCGCCCTCGCCCTGGCACGACGCACAGTTCAGACCCAAAGCCCGCCAGAGATTCTCTTCATAGACTTCCCCGCGCAAATCCGAGCTACGGGGAAGCCTGTGGTGGGCTTTGTCGGCTTCAAAGACCCCGACGGCGATCTTGTGAGGGCTGACTTTGCCGTCGTGAGCGCGACGGAATTCCAAAGCTTTCAAGTTACACCCAATGTGAAGGGCCGCACCGAGGGCGTCTTCTCATTCGAGATTGCGACTACTCTCGCGCAGCGCGTGACGCTCTCGGTGACGCTCACTGATGAAGCTGGCCAGACCAGCCCACCGAAAGAGTTCTCATTCGAAGCTATAGCTGTTCCGGTCCTGCGCGTGACACCCCAGAGCCTGAGCGCTCAGGGCACAGCCGGCGTGGGCGAGGTCCCCCAACAACAGCTTGAGATCGCCAATGTTGGGAGCGGGACGCTCTCGTGGACGGCGCTCACGGATGCGTCATGGTTGACGGTCACGCCCGATGCGGGGGAGATCGCCGCCGGAGAGTCTGCTGTAGTAACGGTCAAAGCCGACAATATGGCGTTGGCGGCGGGGCGCTATCGCGCCCTGATAATGATCCGAGCCCCAGGGGCCGAGAACAGCCCGCAGTGGGTGCGCTTTGGGTTGGAGCTGACCCCGGCGGGCGGAACCCTGCTCTGGCAGGCTTCCGTAGGCCCAACAGACTCCAGCCCCGCGTTGGGCCCTGACGGCACAATCTATCTCTTTGGAGCAGATCAGACGCTCTATGCGTTCAGCGCCAACGGCCAAGAGCAATGGGCATTCCGCGCGGGTGGGGCTATTCTCTCAGCGTCGGTCGCTATCGCCAAAGACCGAACGATCTACTTTGGTGCAGACGACGGGAATCTCTACGCGATAGCCCCCGACGGCAAGGAGAAATGGCGCTTCACGGCAGATCTGCCCATTCGCAGTAGCCCAGCCATCGGTCCTGATGGGACTGTGTATGTTGGCTCAGGGAGCGAGCCCTCAGAGAGCGCCAAAGTCTACGCCGTTGGGCCCAATGGAATACTCAAATGGCGGCCCTTCGACGTCGAAGGAGGGGTCGTCTCCAGCCCCGCCCTCAGCAAGAATGTGCTCTATGTGGGCTCGCTCGACCGGCGCGTCTACGCGGTGAATCTCGACGGATTCTATCGTCAATGGCGCTTCCGCACCGGAGATGTAATCACAAGCTCCCCAGCAATCGGGGCCGACGACACGATCTATATCGGTTCCGAAGATGGGTATCTCTACGCCCTAGCTCCCGATGGCAAAGAGAAGTGGCGCTTCCAGACGAACGATAAGATTGTCTCGTCTCCGGCCATCGGGCCCGACGGTACGATCTATGTGGGGTCGCTGGACGGTCAGCTCTACGCCGTCGCGCCCGACGGAAAAGAGCGATGGCACTTCCAGACTGAAGGGCCGATCTACTCCTCGCCCGCTGTTGCCGCCGATGGGGTCGTGTATGTCGGCTCCGATGACGGAAATCTTTACGCGATCAATCCCGATGGCACTCAACGATGGCGTTTCAAAGCTGGAGGCGAGATACGCTCTTCGCCCGTGATCGGTCCTGACGGGACGGTCTATATCGCTTCTCGCGATGGGATGCTCTACGCGATTCGTGGGGAAGCCGGTCCAGCTCAAAGCCCCTGGCCGATGTTCCGCGGCACCCCCCAGCGCACCGGAGCCAGACCCTAAAGCCCAAGGGCTCTATCTAAGAGCTTGAGCGCTTCGTCGCGCCGGTCCAGCAGCCGGCGCGGCTCTTTTTTCAGCCCCTCTTGCAGGAGCGCATGAACGATGAACGGGAAGACCGAAGTGACGTCCGCGAAGACATACTGAGAGTTCTTGTGAAACTCCGCAGAAACTTTCCCCCAGGTATGAGCCTCCCCAGCGGTGCATGAACTCAAGCCCCCGTTCTGCACGTGCGCGTCGCAGATCTGCACATCGCAATCGTAGCCTTCTGTGTCAAGCCCGCAGATCTGCGACAGATACGGCTCCGGCTGCAGACTGTAATTTTTCGGCACCCCGCCCCCTAAGATAATGATGCTGAGCTTCTTGGACCAGCGGTGCTTGGCCAGCCAATGGTACGCCCCAAATTCGTGAATATCCGTCTCGATGTCAATGCTGAACTGAAATTTTTCGCCGAGCTTGCGCTTCAAGTACGCGACGTTGAGATAGATCGAGCCGTCTTGAGGCGCCCCGCAAAAGATCGGCACCCGGTGGAGATGCGCCTGCACGGTGAGCGAGCTCTCTTGGGATTTTTTCTTTAAGAACTTCGCGGCGTGCTGCCCCAACAGATCGTGAAATTCTGTCGTGGTCATCCGCCGCTGAAACGCTTTGTGGGTGAGTAATTTCTGCACAAACTTGTCCGTGCGATAGAGGTCGTCCTCGGGGAAGACCAGATCATAGATGCGCGTCAGGCCGCTGCGGCGCAGCTGAATATCCCCGATATTGGGATCAACTGAAAAGAACTCGCCGTCTATCGCGCGCTGCAGATCGTGATAGATGTTGGCGCCCGTCGTCACTAAGATATCTACAATCCCGACTTTGATGAGCGGGATAAGACACGTCGTATGAAGGCTGGCCGGGGTCATCGCCCCAGAGAGCGACAGCACGATCGTATGGTCTTCTAAGATCATCCGTCTGATGATCTGATAGGCAGTGCGCAGTTCGCGCCCCACAAACGCTTGGAATGCATTCTCGATCAGTTCGGATGTCTTCTCTCGCCCCGTGATCGGAGCGCCGACGACAATGGGCCCTGGCTTTTGTGAGCTCTTGGCCATAGATTACTCTCCCTTGGTGCTCTCGACGTGCCGCGCGTCGAGTACTTTGATCTTTCTCTCTTTTAAGTCCTTGACGATGGGGCGCCAGTCGTAGCTGTCTATCTTGATGACGAAGACCCCGGTGTCTGGGGTGGTGCGGCACTCGTCGCACGTCACGATGCTGCGCACGTTGGCATCGTGGTCGCGGATGACTTCAAGGACTTCAGCCAACGCCCCAGGACGGTCTTCAAGCTCTACTGTGAGCCGCGTGCCCTTCTGATGGACCCCAAGCAGTCTCAAGAAGACCTCAAAGATATCCGATTCGGTGATGATCCCCACTAGGCGTCCCTTTTCGACGACAGGGAGCCCGCCGACCTTGTGCTGGCGCATGAGCAACGCCGCGCGCTCGATGGGGTCGTCGGGGCTGACCGTGATCAAATCGTCAGCCTTGACCATGATCTGCTCGACGGTCGTGCGCGCTAAAAGATAATTTAACTCCCAGACGCTCAGCGTCGTAGCATCCGATGGCCCAGCTTCGAGAATATCGCTCTTGGTGACGATCCCCACGAGCTTGCCACGCTTATTGACAACGGGCAGGCGGCGTACCCCGTGCTTCTTCATCATATCTTGGGCTTCTAAGATGGGTGTCTCCGGCGGAACCGTGATGACGTCTGGAGTCATCCACATGCGCACAAACATCGTCTCGTCCTCCTTGAGGTCTCAGTATACTGTCTGGGCTGGGGGACGGCAATAGCACTAGCGCAGTGCCTTGGGATAGGGCACTACGTCGGAGTTCAGATAATTTTTGATCAGGCTCGACGGCAGCCGCCACTCTGTGGGGATTGTCCTATGGGTGACCAGCTCGGCTCGCGTATAAACTTCCCCTTCAAAGAGCAAGCGGGCGACGAACGTCGCGCAGTTAAATCCAAAGAGACTATAGGGAACGGCTTCGCCGTACCAGGCGCGCCGCCACGGCTTGCTGAGAATGGGGTCTGGTTCTAATTGCGAGACATAGTGTCGGATGAGCCGACGGATGCGCTCGGCTTGCTCCGGATGCACGCGGATGATCAAGCGCAGCTCAGGCGATTCGAGGAATTTCTTCAGGGTCATCCCTGGCTCTCGTAAAATATCCCACTCGATGATGCTGCCCGGTTGGTGCGTAAAGACCAAGCGCGCGTAGTAGAGCAAGCGTTCGAGCCCTTGATAGTTCTCAGGGTTGACGTACTTTTTTCTATAGTGTTCGGCGGCGCCAAACGCATAGACGGTGATCCCGACAAGTCGTCCCTGATCGTCCAGCTCGTCTATGCCGAGGGCGACGTGCCAGAAGCCCCCGATGAGATAGAGATTGACCCCTGGCTCGTCGAAAGCCGCTTGGACGCGCACAAAATAGAGATTGACCGACGAGCTGAAGGTGATCACGAAGAGCCCTGCCAACAGCAAGACGCGGCGCAGCCGCGCCCGCCGCCGTGCTCGCAGATGGTCACGCATAGCTTTATATATAGCAGAGCGCTCTAGGGTGTGCAACAATGCGAGCCGGGACCCCTGGCCTGCCCTGACCCTATACGATATAATCTTTTCGCTATGAAGACCACACGAAGATGCGCGAAAGTTACTGTGGAGCTAAACCTAGAACAGCTCGCCCAAGCGATCTTGAGTCTGCCCGCTCAGGAACGCCAGCAGCTATGGAGCTTACTTGCTACCCTGGAAGAGGCCAACGATCCGGGAGCGTTGAAGGCTCTGCAGGAATCGGAACAGGACGTGCAAGCCGGGCGCCTCTATACCTTTGCTGAAGTCTTCGGTCATGAATGAAGATCAAGTTCACTAACCGCGCCCGCAAGGACCTCCGTAGGCTTCCCGCTCGAATCAGGATTCAGTTAGGCGAAGTCATCCGCTCCTTGGCTGATGATCCCTATCAAGGGATTAAGCTATTGGGGCGGTGGGAGGGCTATCGGCGCGTGCGGAGTGGCAAGTACCGGATCATCTATCGCATCTCCAACGATGAGTTGATCATTCACTATGTGCGCCCACGTAAGGAAGCCTATCGGTAGAGATATTCTGAGCCACCCCAGCTATCTATAAAGCTTGCATTCCCTCTGGTGAGTTGCTTAAATAAGAACCATCTCAAGGAGGTTGATGGCGTTGGATGCGCGATGGTGGCTCTGGATTGGGGTCGCTCTCTTTGTGGGGATCGCAGGGTATATATGGCTGAGCCATCTTGGTTCGTCTCAGCTTGAGCCGACCGTTCTCTCATTAGAGAAT
>JAPWVB010000065.1 GCA_028275205.1 Candidatus Acetothermia bacterium | reverse complement strand
AATACTATCGCACGCTGAGCGATGGTGCGTTCGATCCGACCATCGGGAAGATCGTTGATCTGTGGGGGTTTACACAAGATTGGGATCGCATAGGGGTGGGGCGTATACCCTCTCCGCAAGAGCTTCAGCCCTTGGTGGAGGAGCCGCGCGAGATCATGCTCGATACAACAGCCAAGACGGGACGGCTCTCCAGCCCCACCGTCGAGGTCGATCTTGGGGGCATCGCCAAGGGGTATATTGTCGATCGTGTTGTAGAGATCTTAAAAAAGTACGAGCTCGACAGCGCGCTCGTGGACGCTGGGGGGAACATTCGGGTCTTCACCCTGCACTCCAGAAAAGTCTTATGGTGGGAGGATCGGCGCCCGTTCCGCATAGCAGTACAGCACCCGCGGGACGAGCGCAAGATCATAGGGATCTTAGAGATTTGGGGGGATCGAGCACTAGCAACATCAGGGGATTATCAACGGTGCTTTTTCGCTGATGCTTTGGGGAATATCTTTCCGTGCCGCTATGCGGATGAGCCCGACAAAGTTCGTTACCATCACATTATGGACCCCAAGACGGGAAAGCCCGCACAAGGGCTGATCAGCGCGACCATCGTAGCTCCCACAGCGATGGAGGCCGATGCGCTCAGCACCGCCGTGTTTGTGCTCGGTGAGCAAAGAGGGCTGGCGTTGATCGAGAGTCTCCCCAACGTCGAGTGCATCCTCGTCACTGACGACGAGCGGATCGTGACCTCATCAGGGTTAAGAGAAGCAAACCTTCCCACGAAGCTCCCATGAGGGAATTCTTGCGTACCGTGAAGCGCTATTTGACCTGGGGCGACTATATGCTCATCGCTCTGGTCTTGCTTGGAGCTTTGGCGACGATCCCCTTGCTTCACAAGAATGCTGACGCCTCAGGACGCTGGGCGATCGTGCGCCTAGATGGCCAGATCGTCCATCAGCTCTCGTTAGCCAAAGACCAAGAAGTAACTGTCGTTGGCCCTGCGGGTGAGACGGTCATTCAAGTTCAGGGCGGCCGCGTGCGGGTGCTGCGCTCCCCTGGAGCGCAAGAGATCTGCATGCGCCAGGGATGGATTCACAAGCCCGGAGAGGCCCTGATCTGTCTGCCCAATCACGTCACCATAGAGATCCCCGGAGATTCGGGGATTGACGCGATCTCACGATGACTCCCTATACGCGAAGCACGCTCCCTGAGGCTTGGCTCCTTGCGCGCATCCTCTTTGCGGCGCTCTTGGCACTGGGGATCGTCGTCTATGTGCTTGAGGGGTTCTTCCCCCCTTTGGTGCCGGTGCCAGGAGCCAAGCTTGGTCTGTCCAATATCGTGGTGCTCTTCGCCATGCTCTTTTTGGGGCACGGCTCAGGGATTCTTTTAGCCATCGCTCGGAGTATCCTAGGGAGTTTCCTAGCGGGGACGCTCTTCTCTCCTGGGGCGCTGCTCAGCCTTGCCGGGGGCTTGGTGAGCGCTCTCGTGGTCGCGTTCAGTCTTAAACGACTGCGCCCGCCCCTGGGGCTTGTGGGCGTCAGCATTCTCGGAGCGATTGCTCACAACGTCACCCAGCTTGTCGTGGCGTACTTTCTCTTCGTGCAAGTCGCGGGACTCTTTTACTATCTGCCGTTTATGCTGATCTTGGGGCTGATCAGCGGGCTGATCACCGGGCTGATCGCGGTCTATCTCTTTGAGCGCTTAGGGCGCGAGCTGGGATTAGCTTAGAATTCCACAGCTGAGCGGAAGATTGTCCTTGGAGGAAGCCCTCAACTACCCTAGACTCGCTCTCGTATGGGCAGATCTATGCTGGGGTTCCTTGCGCTCATCATCGCCATTGCGGGGCTAGCCATCTGGTACGTCTGGCAGGGCTGGCAGATCACTGATCTTAAGAGCAAAGTCATCGCTAGCCGCCTCGAACTTGCAGAACTGCTCGCCAAGCGAGATCGTCTCCAGCTTGAGGTCATCCGGGCCTGGTCTTTGGAGAACATCGAACGGATCGCCAAAGAGCGCTTGGGGATGAAGAAGATCCCTCCCAAGACCCTGAAACTTCCGCGAAAGTAAGCTATGACCCGACGGCTCACGATAGCCTTCGTCTGCCTGATAGGGTTCTTTCTCATTCTCGCTGGGCGGCTCGCCCAGCTCCAACTCGTCGAAGCGGATCAATGGCGCGCGCTCGCCACGCGCTTCCAAGAGGGCACGGTGACCATCCCCTCCCCTCGCGGGCGCATCTACGATCGAAACGGCGTTTTGCTCGCGGAAGACGTGCGCGCGATCTCCATCGCTGTAGATAACTATCATGTGACCCGTCCCGAGCTGCTAGAGCAGCTGCTCACCTCTCACCTCCAGATCCCACGGGAAGTCGTTCGAGAGAAGCTCTATCGCCCAAGCTACTTCACGTGGATCGCCCGGGCGATCCCTCCAGACAAAGCCGAGAGCTTAGAGCAAGCCGCGCGATCCGCCGGCGCCCGCGGCCTGATCCTCATAGAAGACCGCAAGCGCCAATATCCTCACGGCGACCTTGCCTCCAACGTCCTCGGGTTTGCAGGAATCGATGGAAAGGGCTTGGAGGGGATCGAGCTGCTCTTCGATGAAGACCTTCAAGGGAGAGATTCAGTCTGGAGCTTCGTGCGCATGGCCAACGGCACCCAGATCGAGCGGCGCCAGATCCAAGCGGGCCAGCCCGGCCGCGATCTCACGCTTACTATAGACAGCCGCATCCAACATATCGCTGAGCAAGCGATCACAAAAGGGGTGCAGCGCTACAAAGCCAAAGCGGGGCTCGCGCTGGTGCTCGACCCCTGGACCGGCGAAGTCTTGGCTATGGCCCAAGATAAGCGATACGATCTCAATGACTTTCAGCGCTCGCGCCCGGAGCAGCGCCAGAATCTCTCGGTCATCTGGGCGTTCGAGCCAGGGTCGTCGTTCAAGATCTTCACGATGCTTGCCGCGCTGGAGCACAACGTCATCGCCCTCGATGAGAGGATAAGCGGGAGCGCAACGTACAGGATCGCCTCGCACACCTTCCGCAACGCCGACGGTAAAGAGTACGGCCTGGTCACGCCCAAGGACGTCATCAAAAACTCTATTAACACAGCGATGATTCGCATTGCGCAGCGCCTTGGGGAGGAGCGCCTCTACCAAGCCCTCAAACGATACGGATTTGAGCAGAAGACGGGGATCGAGCTGCCTGGGGAAGTCTCTGGGTATTTGCCCCCGGTGCAGTCATGGTCAGCTCTAGAAATCGGTGCAATTGCCATCGGGCAGTCCGTCTCCGTAACGGCGATCCAGCTCGCCTCGCGGGTAGCTATGATCGCCAATGGGGGGAGGGCTGTGCGCCCGCGGATCGTGCGCCAGGCTTCGCCTGAACCATTCGCCGTGCCGCCTGCGGCGGCACGATGCACGTCAAGCGAAGCTTGTCCAGGCGAAGCCTGGGCCTCCGAAACAAGCTGCCGTTCCCTCACAGAGATGATGATCGAAACTGTCCGCTCCGGCACCGGGGTCCTCGCCCAGATCGACGGCTACACGATAGCCGCGAAGACCGGCACCGCGCAGAAAGCCGTGCCCGGCCAAGGCTACGTCAAGGGCAAGTACGTCGCGTCGTTTGAGGGGTTTTTCCCCGCCGAAGCGCCACGCTATGTGATCTTGATCGTGCTCGATGAGCCTGGCGGACGGGAGTACTACGGCAGCGAGACCGCCGCGCCGATCTTCAAAGAGATCGCGCAGCAGCTCATCGCGCTCGATCGCATCCCTCCTACACGGTGAAGATCGCGCTCATGCGGTCGCGCGGAGCTATCGCTACCGCCACTTCCGTGCCATTTAAGTGCCTCTGCACCGTCTCTAGCGCCAACTTCGGACGATTGTTATTTTTGCTCAAATGCATCAAGACCGCGGTGCGCAGGCGCCCCCGCTCCGCTAAATACTGTAGAGTCTGAGCCGCGGCCTCATTGGAGAGATGCCCCACGTCGCTCAGGATTCGTCGCTTCAAATCCTCCGGATACCACCCGTTGAGCAACATCTCAATATCGTGATTTGATTCGAGCATGACGAGATCGCATTCTGAGAGACGCTGGCGAATCTCCTCGGTGACCACCCCTAGATCCGTCGCGACAGCGATACGCGCGTTGAAGCTCGCAAAGAGCGATTCTTCGGCGATGGCAAAGCCGCAGGGCTGGGCAGCGTCGTGAGGGATGGGAAAGGGCTCAATGAAAAGATCGCGCACCTGAAAGATCTGATTTGGCGTAAACGCCAGGAGCTTCTCACTGCTGGAAAGCGCGGGCTCAAGCAAGGGCGCGGTGCCCTCGCTCGCGTAGATGGGGCACTGGAAAGCTCGTGCGACCTGCCCCAGCCCACTGATGTGATCCGTATGCTCATGGGTGATCAAGATCCCATCAATGCGTGGCCGCGGCCCCAAGAGCTTCTCCAATCTCTGCAAGATCTGTCTCTTGGAGAGGCCCACGTCAATGAGCAGCCGAGCATTCTCGGAGACGATCAGCGTACAGTTGCCACTGCTGCCGCTGGCTAGGGAGACGATGCGCATGGCGCTAGAGCGCGTACAGCCACCACAGAAGCCCCACAAGCGTCTTGGCGTCCCGAATCTGCTGGGCTTGCAGAAGTTCCTTCACGTGCGAGCGGCTATAAAAGCCCAGCTCAATCTGCTCATCGAGCTCTGGGCGGTGCGGCGCAGGACGCAAGTCCCGCGCAAGATAGAGCCACATCTTCTCGGTACAGAAGCCCGGAGCGGTGTAAAACGTCTGCAGGTGCTCCCACCGTTGGGCGACAAAGCCAGTCTCCTCGAGCAGTTCGCGTTGCGCGCACGCGAGGGGCTCTTCGTTGGGCTCGAGCGTCCCCGCGGGAATCTCTAGCAGAGACTCTTCAACGGCTTTGCGAAACTGTCGAACGAGCACGATCTGCTCTTCTTCCCCCTCGCCGCGCAGCGCGACGATGGCCACCGCGCCAGGATGCTCGACGATCTCGCGGGTCGCGCGTCGTCCCGTAGGGAGCGCTACTTCATCAACGCGCACTTTCAAAAGCTTCCCAGTAAATACCCACTGCGATGTTAGGGACTTCTCACTCACGGCCTTCACTCTCTTCGTCTATTTCTTCAGTCAGCTCTTGGAAGGGAGCAGAGGGAAGCTCTTCCTCTGCAAGCTGCGTCCAATCGGGCTCGTAGAAGCGCATCCGCCATTGCTGGTGACGCTCCAGCTCGTGCTTCTCCTTCTTGGCGCTGGCGATCCAAGCGGTGAGCGACTCCCGCTCCGGTTGGCTTCTGCGCCGCGCCACCAGCTCCTTCACCGACTCCTCCAGCGCCGCCAACCGCTCGTCGAGCGCCTTCTTCACCTCAGCGACTTCGCTGTGGAAGAGCGCGGCGTCGTGATCCTGCCGCGAGACCCGCTTCAGCGATAGATTATACTTTCCCTCCTCGTTGCGCCCGATGATCTTTACTACAACCTTCTGGCCCACAGACAGATATTGCGAGATATCCCGCACGTATTCCGTGGCGATCTCCGAGATGTGGATCATCCCGACGTCGCCCGTGGACAACCTCACGAACGCCCCATAGGGCTTGATCGCGGTGACCTCACCGACGACCGCTTCATCCGGCTGGAGCTCCATAGTCTCACCCTCCTCTACAGTACAGACTTCCCTGGAGCGGTGCAACCAGGCTTCGCCTGGACTGTACGCCTTCGCCAGCCATGGCTGGCGAAGATGAACATCAAGCGAAGCTTGTCATCGTGCCGCCGAAGGCGGCACGACGAACAGTCCAGACGAAGTCTGGTCAAGCACCTCGCGCAGCGTCTGGGGACGAAAGCCAAACTCGTCCTCGATGACCGTTGGGCTCTGCCCCAGATGATCGCGAGAGAGAAAGTGGGCAGGGGCAAAGGGCGTCTGGACTCCCATCCGCTCAAGCCAGCGCACGACAGTGCGCATCGCTCGCCGCGGCAGATGCACCTTGCGCTTGGAGATCCCAAGCGCCTCCAAGACTGCGTCCACGATCTCCTCATACGAGAGGATCTCCGGCCCCCCAAGCGCCAGCGTTCTATTATCGTATTTGGGGTCAGAGATCGCTCTGCAAATGCATCGCACGACGTCGTGCACCGAGATCGGCTGAAACCGCGTCTTCCCAGAGCCAATGATGGGCATGACCGGCCACCGCTGGGCCAGAGCCACAAGCCCCCCTAAGAATGGATCCCCCGGACCGATGATCACCGAGCAGCGCAAGATCGTGTAATTCAGAGAACTCTGTCGGATCGCTCGTTCGGCAAGCCACACAGAGTGCGCATAGGGCCACGCGGGATTCTCTGTCGCCGTCACCGTGCTGAGATAGAGAATCTTTCTTGCGCTCTGGGCGGCTTGGAGGAGCTGCGCTGTCCCTTCGACGTTGGTCCGATAGATCAAATCTCTTGGCCCTCGATGCACCGCGGCCAAGTGAATGATGATCTCTGGCCAGGCTGCGCCTGGACCGTTCGCCGTGCCGCCTGCGGCGGCAAGGTGTACAGTCCAGACGAAGTCTGGCCCTGCAAGGTCCCCCACGACGACCTCGCAGCCAAGCCCTCGCAGTGACTGAGCTTTCTCAGCCGAGCGCACGAGAACCCGCACATGATGACCATCGCCGAGCAACGCCGGCACCAGATGGCGCCCCACAAACCCCGTCGCCCCCGTCAGAAAGATCTCGGCCATAGCATCTTATCATA
>JAPWVB010000064.1 GCA_028275205.1 Candidatus Acetothermia bacterium | reverse complement strand
AGCCCTATGAAGAAAGCGATACTCATCGTCAGTGTAGGAGCATTGGCGTTCTTAGCCGGCGTCGCTCTGGACTGGTCGTGGCAACGCCACGCTCCTCCAGCGCCACAGCCGCCGGCGGTGACGGAGCGCCCGCAACCGCTGCCCCAAGCCCCGATCACGCTGGCGCAAGCGCCCGCAACCCCAAGCGCAGATCTCTTCTCCCAGCTGACCAAGGAGCAGATCGAGCAGTTGATTGTCGCGGCGGGGCAGAACGCCATCAAGACCGCGATCAAGCGGGCCGGCCCGGCCGTGGTGCAGCTTGAGGTCATCAAGAAGAGCGCGTTCCGCAGCCCGTTTGAGGACTTCTTCGATGATCCCTTCTGGCGGCGGTTCTTCGGAGGACCATTCGAGCGCGATCAGCGCGTCGAGCGCTCGCTCGGGAGTGGGTTCATCACCGAGTTTCAGGGCCAGAAGATCATCATCACCAACAATCACGTCGTCCAAGATGCGACGAGCATCCGCGTTACTCTGCCCGATGGACGCACGTTTGAGGGCGAGCTCGTCGGTGGGGATGCGTTCTTAGATGTGGCGGTCGTCCGCCCCAAGGGGATCAACGTGGAACAGCTGCCCACGGTCGAGCTAGGAGATTCTGATAAGATCGAGATCGGCGACTGGGCTATAGCGATCGGGAACCCCTTGGGCTTTCAGCACACGGTCACCGCGGGGATCATCAGCGCGCTCCATCGGGACTTTCCCAAGCCCGACGGCTCAGGACGATTCCAAGATATGATCCAAACTGATGCTGCGATCAATCCGGGCAACTCCGGCGGCCCGCTCTTGGACGCCTTGGGGCGTGTCATCGGGATCAACACGGCGATCGCCGTGAATGCCGAGGGGATCAATTTTGCGATCCCGATCAATGCCGCGTTGCGGGTGCTGCCCAGCTTGCTCGCTTCGGGCAAGGTGACCAGAGCTTGGCTTGGGGTCGTCATCCAAGAGCTGACGGAGGAGATCGCGCCGCAGTTTGGAGTCGAGCCCTACTCAGGAGTCTTGATCGCCGATGTCCGACCCGATGGCCCCTCGTATGGGATCTTGCAGCGGGGCGACATCGTGCTGAGCGTGGATGGCAAGCCCGTCAAGAGGGTCTTTGAGCTTCAGCAAGAGATCATGTACCGGCCGGTGGGCTCGAAAGTTCAATTAGAGATTCTCCGCAACGGGGCGCGCCAGACGGTCGAGGTGACTCTTGGGGAGCGCCCTAGCGAGCAAGCTCTTCTGAGCCCCACGCCCGTTCCCCCAAGCCAACCGCTCCCGCAGGGGCAGGGCGTTGAAAAGTTCGGGCTGAAGGTGCAAGCGCTCACGCCGCAGCTCGCGCAACAGCTCAATCTCCCTGCGGATGCCCAAGGGGTCGTGATCGAGTCGGTGCAGCCAGGGAGTCGGGCGTTTTGGGCTGGGCTGCAAGTGGGCGATCTGATCATAGAGATCAATCGTCAGCCCGTCAAGAGCCTAGACGATTGGAACAAGCTCGTGAGCGAGCTTCCTGACGACGCTCAGGTTCTCCTGACGATCATCCCGCGTGGCGGGGGCAGCGCGCGGTTCGTGCCGCTGCGCTAGGCGTTGCAAACTGCCTCAATCTCGATATAATTCTGTAGGGGGCGCACAGCCGTGCGCCCCACTGCGACCCCAGCACGAAGTGCTCGGAGAGTGGCGCAGCCTGGTTTAGCGCGCACGGTTCGGGACCGTGAGGTCGCGGGTTCAAATCCCGCCTCTCCGACCACTCAGCTCATCCTACCTCACGCTGACCCTCTACCTCACCCTAACCCTCTCCGCAAGCAGGGAGGGGTGAGGTCCTCTCCATAAACGGAGAGGATTAGGGAGAGGCGCTGATTTGCTTCTCCTCCGCAGTCTCCGGTACCATGTCTGCACCCATGAGGAAGCTCGTGCTTTTGTTTAAGCCCGGCCAGCCTACCCACCGCCTCCTGAGCTGGGGAGATCTCGTCGTGCTCGTGATCATCGCGGTGCTCATCTACAGTGGGGTGCGACTGGCTTTCCGAACCCCATCGGTCATCGAAGGCCCCCAGATCTCTCTTGCTCCCACGGCCTTGCCCTGGTATGCAGTGCTCTCCGTTGGACGAGTGTTCGCGGCGTATGGGCTCTCTTTACTCTTCACGTTCCTCTATGGGTCAGCAGCAGCACGGAACCGCCGCGCGGAACAGATTCTCCTGCCGTTGCTCGACGTGCTCCAGAGCGTACCCATTCTGTCGTTTCTCCCAGTGGTGTTGCTGAGCTTCAGCGCGATCCTGCCCGCGCGCGCTGCCGCGGAGCTCGCTTCGATCGTGTTGATATTCACCAGCCAAGTCTGGAACCTCACCTTTGCGTGGTATCAGGCCTTGAAGACCATCCCCACGGAGCTGTGTGAGGTCAGCACGGCCTTTGGATTTACCCGCTGGATGCGCTTCCGGGTCTTAGAGCTGCCGTTTGCCGCGCTGAGCTTGATTTGGAACAGCATGATGAGCTGGGCCGGCGGCTGGTTCTTCCTCATGGCTGCGGAGACTTTTACTGTTGGGGAGCGCGATTTCCGTCTCCCTGGCCTGGGGGCGTATATCCAAGAGGCTGTAGCTCAAGCAGACCCCCACGCGTTAGCGTGGGGCATCGGCGCGTTGATCGCCGTGATCGTCCTCTTCGATCAGCTCTTGTGGCGGCCACTACTTGCCTGGGCCGATCGGTTCAAGATGGAGATGGTCACGGGCGAGCGTCCGCCACGCTCGTGGTTCTATGAGGCCCTGCGCAGCTCCCGGCTGGTGCGTTGGCTTGGCGAACATTGGTGGAGACCAGGCTCCGCCTGGACCAGGCTCCGCCTGGGCCGTTCGTCTTGCCGCCTTCGGCGGCAAGGTGTACAGTCCAGACGAAGTCTGGCCGGCGAAGGCGCACAGTCCAGACGAAGTCTGGGGCGGATCGTCTGGGGGCTCTTTGGGGTGGGCTTGGCATATGGGGCCTATCGCGCTGGGGAGATGCTCTTGCGGGTATCTGCGGAGCAGTGGGGCATGATCGTGCTGGGGCTTGGGGCGACGCTGGTGCGCGTCAGCGTGGCTTTGGGGATGGCGTTGGCTTGGACGATCCCCGCCGGGGTGTTCATCGGGATGAACCCCCGCTGGGCGGCATATCTCCAACCGCTCGTGCAGATCGCCGCTTCCGTGCCGGCTACCGCGTTCTTCCCCATCGTGGCTCTGTTCTTTCTTGAGGTTCCTGGCGGGCTGAATATCGCGGCTATAGTATTGATGCTCATGGGCACCCAATGGTATCTGCTCTTCAACGTGATCGCTGGGGCGGCCGCGATCCCTCAAGACTTAAAGTATACGACGGTGCTGCTTCATCTAGGGCGGTGGGAGCGCTGGCGCACCTTGATCTTGCCCGCGCTTTTTCCGTATATTATCACCGGGGCGATTACGGCCAGCGGCGGCGCCTGGAACGCCAGCATCGTCGCTGAGTACATCGAGTTTGGGGATCGAACTGTGTATACTCTTGGAGTCGGTGCGGTGATCGCTAGGGCGACCACCTCGGGAGATTACCCCTTATTGCTGGCGGCGACGCTCAGCATGGTCGTGACGGTCGTCTTGATCAATAGATTCTTCTGGCGCCGCCTCTATCGTCTTGCTGAGGAGCACTATCGGTTCGAGTGAGACTATGCCCTTGCTGGAGCTGCGACACGTCACACAAGTCTACGGGACACCGCCGCGGCAGTTCACAGCGATCGAAGATATTAATCTTACGATCTCTGAAGGGGAGTTTGTGGTGCTGGTGGGGCCGTCGGGGTGTGGCAAGAGCACGCTCTTGCGCATTATTACTGGGTTGCAGCGCCCCACCAGCGGAGAGGTGCTCTACCGCGGCGCGCCGCTGACGGGGGTCAACCCTCACGCGACTATCGTCTTTCAGACGTTTGCGCTCTTCCCGTGGCTGACCGTGCAGGAGAACGTCGAGGTCGCGCTCAAAGCGCGCGGGGTGCCCCCGCGACTGTGCGCGCAGCGAGCTATCGAGCTGCTCGATCGGGTGGGGTTGGACGGCTTCGAGAACGCTTACCCCAGAGAGCTCTCTGGGGGAATGCGCCAAAAGGTCGGGTTTGCGCGTGCTATGGCCGTCGAGCCGGAGCTGCTCTGCCTTGATGAGCCGTTCTCAGCGCTCGATGTGCTCAGCGCGGAAGCCCTCCGCGGCGAGCTCCTCGAACTGTGGACGCGTGGGCAGATCCCCACGCGCGCCATCTTGATGGTCACGCATAATATCGAAGAAGCAGTATTCATGGCCGATCGCATCGTCGTGATGGAGAAGAATCCAGGGCGGGTTCTCGCAGATTTGCGGATAGAATTGCCCCATCCGCGCTCGCGCAAAGCGCGGGGATTTCTCGAGACTGCAGACCGCGTCTATGCGCTGCTGGCGGGGCAGACACAGCCGGAGCCCATCGAGCTGGGAGCAGCGCTGAGTGAGCCGGGCCGCCCGCGCACCCTCCCTGATATCAGTTTAAACAAGCTCGCGAGCCTCTTGGAGCACCTCGCGGAGATGCCCCAGGCCCGCGCCGATCTCTATCGGCTTCCCGAAGAGCTTGCCATCAGCTCCGATGCGCTGCTCTCCTTGACCGACGCTGCGGAGCTCTTGGGGTTTGTCACCGTGGCTCACGGGGATATTGAGCTGACCCCGCTGGGGCTGGCGTTCGCCGAGGCGAGCATCCAAGCGCGCAAGGAGATCTTCAGCAGCCGCATCCGGCGGTTGCCCCTCTTCAGCTGGCTGCTGGAGATGCTCTGGGCCGCGGAGAACCATCAGGTGCCGCGCGCCGTGGTGCTGGAGGCGCTGGAGTCGAAGTTTCATCGTGAGGAAGCAGAGCGCCAGCTCGAGATCGCCGTGACCTGGGGGCGCTACGCCGAGCTCATCGCGTACGATGACAGCACCCAGACGATCTCCCTCGATCCCACGGGGATCAGTGCGCTGGTGCAGAGCGAGCTGGCCAAAGCCCTGCAGAAATGAGCGTCCGCGCCCTGTGGTGGGTGTTCTTTCTCAGCTACGCTGCGTTGATCTTCTGGCTTTCTGATAGCCCTCTTCCCCCAGGAGTGCCGTTCATCGAGCTGCCTAGCGCCGATAGGGCTTATCACTTCTTTGAGTATGGGCTGCTCTCGCTCTTGGGGCTGCAAGCGTTCTCTCCCCGCACACGACGAAGATTTTGGGGAGTGCTCGCGCTCTGCTGGCTCTACGGGCTGACGGACGAAGTTCATCAATCGTGGGTGCCGGGGCGCAGCGCAGATATTGTAGATTGGGTTGTAGATGGGCTGGGAATCTTGACGATGGGGTGGCTGTGGGGGCGCTGGCGTCGGCTATGAGCTGATTACCCCACGAGCATCTACAGCCCACACCCCCGACGGCAACCCTATGAGCGGGTTGATCTCAAATTCGGCGATCTGCTCGTGCTCCGTGATCAAGCGAGAGATAGCAAATATCGTCTGGACGAGTGCCGCACGATCTATGGGCTCTCGACCCCGTACCCTCTCCAAGAGCGCTCGGCCGCACAGCTCGGTGAGCATCTCTTCAATATCTTCAACAGTGAGCGGAGCCACACGAAATGCGACATCGTCAAATATCTCCGTAAGAATTCCCCCAAGCCCGACCATGACGACTGGCCCAAAGGTGCGGTCGCGCTTGCCCCCAACGATCAGCTCCAGTCCCTCAGGGATCATGCGCTGGACGAGCAATCGCGCCGAGAAACGCCCAAAGAGCGCCTGGGCTGCACGCCGTACAGATTCTGGGCTCGATAAATTGAGCACAACACCGCCGACGTCCGTCTTATGCGCTATCTCAGAAGAGAGAACTTTGAGCGCGACGGGATAGCCGAGCTGTTCTGCAGCGCGCACCGCTGCCTCGGCGGTCTCTACAGCCTCCCACGGTGCTACAGAGATCCCATACTCTTGGCAGAGTTGAAGCGCCCGATCAGCTGTAAGAACTCTTTCTTCAGAGATGGCCAACGGAGCTCTTGCTGACGACACGGGGAAGACCGTGGGGCGCTGCCGTCGCTGATGCCAACTTCGAGACGCAGCTAGCCCACACATCGCCGACTCGATCTCCGTGAAGACGGGGATGCTCAGTTCGCGTTGGAGCTCCTGAGCTTCGTTCCCTTGGGCGAAGACGCACAGAGCGATGGGCGTGTGCGAATCTTTCATAATCTCTTCGACGCGGTGGGCGAGCTTGCGCGCCCGTTTCGCTTCCAACGCGCTGTAGGTGTTGATGAGCACAACAGCATCCGGAGTAAGAATCTTCAAGCACTCTTCAACGATATGAGCGTAGAGGTCGAAGTCGAAGATCGTGCCCAAGTCTATAGGGTTGGTCGGGCGGATGACGTCGGCGCGGAAGAGCGCCCGGATCTTTTGGGTGAAATCCTGTGGCAGCTCCGCAAGACGAAACCCGTAGCGTTCCGCAGCATCGGCAGCCACGACGGCGTGACCACCTGAACGCGAAATGATCACCATCGTATCGCCCCTGACGGGGGGCAAGATCAGCCCTTGGGCTTGAGCGACGGCTTCGTTGAAACTCTCGGCTCGCACGATTCCCGCTTGGCGGAAGGCCCCAGTCACAATGCGATCGTCGCTGGCTAATGCCGCAGTGTGCGAGAACGCGATCTGTTGGCTCGCTTGCCCGCGATTCGCTTTGTGTACAATGATGGGCTTCGGCGACGAGCGTGCCAGCTCGAGCAAGCGCCGCCCATCGCTAAGAGATTCTAAATACAGACA
>JAPWVB010000007.1 GCA_028275205.1 Candidatus Acetothermia bacterium | reverse complement strand
TCTGTTGTCTTGCTCATTCTGAGAGGAGTGCATCCCCGGATCGTCGGCGGAGACGACGACCAGCCCGGCGTTGACGCCCATATACGCGACCGAGAAGAGCGGGTCGGCGGCGACGTTGAGCCCCACGTGCTTCATCGTGGCGATGGCGCGCCCGCCGGCGAGCGCCGCCCCGATCGCAACTTCCAGCGCGACTTTCTCGTTGGTAGACCATTCGCAATCGACTTCGGGGTACTGAGCGAGGGCTTCTAAGATTTCAGTGCTGGGCGTGCCAGGATACCCGCAGCCGACGCGCACCCCTGCCTCCCAGGCCCCGCGGGCGATCGCCTCGTTGCCCGACAGCACCATCGCACGATGCTGCTCTCTCTTCTCAGTGAGCGGCGCTTCTTCCGTCATGACGATTCTCGCACCATACGCAGCAGCTTCTGCCAGCGTTTCTCTATGAGCTCTTGAATTGCTTCTCTCTCTCTCTCCGTGAGGTGGCTGAACCGCCCCTGCAGCTTGAGATACTCGCTCACGGGGAGGGTTGTCGCTTCCTTGGGCTCGTTGAGAATATAGCGCTCTCCGTGCTCGACTTCGTAGAGCGGGAAGACGCGCGTGTGCACGGCCAGCCGCGAGAGCTTGATCGTCCACTCCGAGGGGGCCTTCCACCCCGGCGGGCACGGCGCCAGCACGTGCAGGAACTTCGTGCCGTAGATGCTCTTTGCTTTTTGAACTTTGCGGATGAAGTCATCGGGGTAAGCGACCGTGGCCGTGGCCGCGTAGGGGATGCCGTGGGCGACCATGATCGCCATGATATCTTTCTTGGGTTCGGTCTTTGGGGTCTTTTCGGGGGTCGTCGTCGTCCACGCGAGGTAGGGCGTGGCGCCGCTGCGCTGAATCCCCGTGTTCATGTACGCTTCGTTGTCGTAGCAGATATAGAGAATATTCTCGTTGCGCTCGGCAGCCCCGGAGAGCGATTGTAGCCCGATATCGAACGTTCCACCGTCGCCGGCCCAGGCCAAGACGGTCGTCTCGGTGTCGCCCTGAATGTCTAAAGCCGCGCGCACTCCCGAAGCAGCGACGGCTGCTGTTTCGAACGCCGTGTGCAGTACCGGGACCTTTAATGACGTATACGGGAACGGCCCAGCGATGATCGTCCAGCAGCACGCGGGGATGACCACTATAGTATTATCACCGGCGGCTTTGAGGGCATAGCGCATCGCCAGGGCTGCGCCACATCCTTGACACCCTAAGTGTCCTGAGCCCATCAGCTCTTCAGATGGCAGTGTAAAATTTCTCATCGCTTCACCCCCACCCAGATCAAATCTTGGGGTTCGTCATGGCTCTCGGTGTAGTCAATGATCTCTCTGATAGCTTTCGGGGTGATGTCGCGCCCCCCAAGCCCCGCGACAAATCCAAAGATCGGCGGGCACTCTGAGCTGTTATACAGAGCGGACTTGATCTCTTGGGCAAAAATCCCGCCCATCCCAAAGCTGATATTTCTGTCTATGACTGCAGCTTTCTCAGCGTTCCGCAGTGCTTCGCGCACGAGTTGCGCGGGGAATGGCCTGAACACCCGAATCTTGAGCAATCCGACCCGGCGGCCCTCCGCCCGCAGCTCGTCAATGACCTCGCGCGCGGTGCTCGTGACCGTCCCCGACGTGACTAAGAGTATCTTCGCGTCGTCGGCGCGATAGGGCTCGATCAGCCCGTAGCGTCGCCCAAAGAGCTCAGAAAATTCTTCGTCAGCGCGGGCCCACTCGTCGAGGGCGTCTTCCATCGCTTGGTGCATCTTGTAGCGCAGCTCCATGTAGACATCGGGCGGGGCGAGCGCCCCAAACGATCGTGGGTCGTTGGGATCGAGCTTATAGATGGGCCGATACGGCGGGAGATACTCGTCTACTAAGCTCTGATCGGGGATCTCGATCTGCTCGGCAGTGTGCGAGAGCACGAACGCGTCTAACACCAACATCGCGGGCATGAAGACCCGCTCGGCGACTCTATACGCTTGGATGACAGAGTCTAAGACTTCTTGGTTGCTCTCGCAGTAGACCTGCATCCAGCCGGTGTCGCGCTGCGATAAGCTATCGTTCTGGTCGGTCCAGACGGACCACGGCGGGCCCATCGCGCGGTTGACGTTGGCCATGACGATGGGCAGGCGCGCCCCGGCGGCCCAGTGGAGCATCTCGTGCATGAGTGCCAGGCCATGGGCACTTGTCGCCGTGAACGTTCGCGCTCCGGCGCTCGCGGCTCCAATCAGCGCAGCCATCGCCGAGTGTTCCGATTCGACTTTGATGAACTTAGCACGGAGTGCCCCAGTGGCGCACATCTCGCTCAAAAGCTCGACGATCTGGGTCTGGGGCGTGATGGGGTACGCCGAGATCACTTGGGCGCGCGCGAGCATCACCCCGTAGGAGACCGCATGATTGCCTGTGACGACTTTCTTCGTTCCGGTGAGCGTAGGGGTCATAGCTCCTCCTCGACGAGCGAGATCACGCTGCGAGGGCACTCTTCGGCGCAGATCCCGCAGCCCTTACAGAAGTCATAGTTCACTTGGTAGGTACTGTCTATCCGTGTGATCGCGGCGTCGGGGCAGAAGACCCAGCAGTTATCGCAGTTGTTGCAGACCCCGCACGAAAAGCAGCGTTGGGCTTCCACGCGCGCTTGGTCTGCGGAGAGGGCGCGCTTCGTCTCGGCAAAGCTCGAGATTCTCTCTGCGACCGGGAGCTGAGGTGTTGCGACTCTGGGCTTGTGAGCAAAATAGCTGAAGTTCACGCGCAGGGCTTCGTCGAGCTGAGGGGCTTTGGGCTTGCGCTCGCCGCGCAGGAATCGCATAATAGCAAACGCAGTCTCTCTGCCGGAGCGCATCGCTTGGGCGACGGTGCTTGGGCCGGTCTGGGCGTCGCCACCGACGAAGATCCCCGCGCGCTCCAGCAGCCCTTGGGCTCGCTCCAGCACGATCCCTTCGCTTGTCTCCAGGCGCTCAGATAAGAACGAGAGCTCAGGCTCTTCGCCCACGGCCTTGAGCACGGAATCTGCCCGCATCACAAAGTCTGAGCCGGGGATGGGGATAGGGCGGCGGCGCCCGCTCGCATCGGGCTCCCCAAGCTGCATACGGATACAGTGCACCTCGAGCGTGCCGTCGCGCTGATAGATCGCTGTCGGCGCGGCGAGAAACTCAAACTGCGTCCCTTCGTGCTCAGCTTCTTCGATCTCTTCAGCAATAGCGGGCATCTCTTCGCGCGTGCGCCGATAGACAACGATGGGCTGAGCGCCGAGTCTGAGCGCCGTGCGCGCGCAGTCCATCGCGGTGTTGCCCCCACCAATGATGAGCACTCTCTTCCCGATATGGACAGTCTGCCCGGCGTTGACGGCCTTGAGAAACTCCAATCCCGTCAGGGCAAGCTCTTCCCCAGGGATGTTCAACGCTCGGCTGCGGTGCGCTCCCGTAGCGATAAAGAGCGCGTCGTACTGCTCCCAGAGCTTTTCGATATCTATATCTTGTCCGATCTTGGTGTTGGTTCGGAATTCCACGCCCCAGCGAGCGATCAGCTCGATCTCGCGGTTTAAGACTTCGCGCGGGAGCCGATAGGGCGGGATTCCTAGACGGAGCATTCCTCCAGGTTGGCTGGCGGCCTCAAAGACCGTGACGGCGTAGCCGTCTTTTGCTAGAAAATACGCGCAGGTCAGCCCTGCTGGGCCGGAGCCCACGATCGCGATCTTCTCGGATCGTCGCGGGCGTTCTGAAACTTTGTCTTCAAGGTCGAAGCACGCATCGGCGACAAAGCGCTCAATAGAAGCTATGGAGAGTGCTTCGTCGAAATCTTTGCGGTTGCATTTGGTCTCGCATGGGTGATAGCAGACTCGCCCGCAGACTCCGGGCAACGGGGAAGTTTGACGGAAGAGTCGCCAGGCCTCTTCGTAGCGCCCCTCAGAGACTAAAGAGAGAATTCTGGGGATATCGTTGCCCAGGGGGCAGGCGTTCTTGCACGGCGCGATCTTTTCGCTATAGATCGGGCGCATATAGCGCCAGCTGCCGGTGCAGTTGTGGCCCATATCGGCGAGCGAGACGGCCATGGGGGGCATCTCGCGCTCGCTGGTGAAGACGATCGGCTTTCTCATAGTGCGCTCCTTTCGAGGGCCGCAGCGATCTTGACGGCATCGTAGGCCGCGCGGGCGGCGGCTTGGTTGCGCTCGCGCTGGCGCTCCGGAAGCTTTTCGGCGATCGCTTCTATGAGGGTCTCTAAGCTGACAAACCCCGTGAGCCGCACAAACGCCCCCAAGATCGCGGTGTTGACGATGGGGTTGGTGCGAGTGCCCAAGCCATGCGCCACGGCGATCTCCCCTGCGGGCACCGTCGCGACAATAAATCTATTGAGCGCAGGGAAGCTCTCCGGAGAGGCTTCGCTGTTGATAAGAATAGACCCGTGGGGCTTGAGCCCCGCGGTGACGTCCACAGCTAATAGCAGCGTGGGGTCGAGGACGACGACGTGATCGGGCTCGTAGATCTGACACCGTCGGCGGATGGGGGCGTCATCGAATCGCAAAAAAGCCATGACTGGGGCGCCGCGACGCTCCACGCCGAACGCCGGAAACGCTTGGACGAATTTGCCCTCTTTGAAGAGGGCTGTGGCTAAGATCTCCGAAGCGACGACCGCTCCCTGCCCGCCCCGCCCGTGGAACCGCACTTCGATCATGGGGATCAACTCCCAGCGGTTCCATCCTAGCGCGGCTAGGGCCGAAGGCTCAATGATCTGGGCCAACTGAAAAACTGCTCTTCGTCACGTTGCGAGAGAGGCTTTGATCTAAAGCATATCAGAGCATGACGGGCGACATTGTTGTGGGTCAGGAGCCCAGCTACAGTGAAAGGAGAAAGGAGGCGACGATGGCGGGCTTTCGGTTGCGCGACGGCATCGGGATCGAGCTCTTTCTACAGCGCTTGACCGAGGCGGCGCTTGGGGAGATCGAGCGGCAGTATGGGCCGGCGGCGCCGGAGTTTAAGCAGCGCCTTGAGCGCGCGCTCAAGCGCGTGCTCCACTACGAGATGGAGGCCTCTCCCCTCTGTGGGCTTTCGACAACGTGCAATCCTGCTGAGGGGATGCGTGCCCGGCCGTGGTCGCGCCAAGCAGCAGCATGGGGATTGGTCTCCCAAGCCGACCCCGAGCTGGGATGAACTTCACTGCCCAAGCTCGAAGGTAATGATCGCTTGATCGAGGACCTGTCCGGCTTGGTCTTTGAGGACCGCCATAAACTGCGTAGGCCCTGGCGGGAAGCGTTTGGCGCCAAACCCCACGGGCAGGCGCAGGGTCTGAGCTGGCCCCAGACGGATCGCCCGCGGGCCAAAGAGTCTTTCGGTCATCCCATCGCCCTTGGTGACGTAGAGCTCGCCGATGACGCGCCAGTCGCCCTTATGAATATTGATGAGGGTAGCGATGAACTCGATCCGCCCCGACAGCGAGACGGTGAGCGAGCCCTTCGGTTCTAGACGGATAGCGCGTCCGGGGATGACCGACGGAGCTGGGCGGTGTGCTGGGGCTTCCGTCTCTGAACTTTGAACTTGAAGCTTCGAACTTGGAACTATTCTTTTGGCCGGGGGTCGAGCGGGGAAGCGCAGCGGGTTGATGAAATCTGAGCCATCCTCTAGTTTGGAGGGCTGCGGGGCTTCCGAGAGTTGTGCGAGGGCGATCCCTGGCGGCAAGGCAGGGAGAGGGCGGGGCATGGGGCGGGAGACGGACCACCCCATGAGCACCGCCGTCGCGATGATGAGCACAAGGACGCTCCAGCGTTGGACCCGCTTTGTCTTCTTCATAGCGCGCTTATCGTACTTTGAAGCTACGTCAATTTGAAGCGAGCCTGCCCCTGGACGGGACGAAGTCCGGCACTTTTTACCCGCACTTATGTCCTCCAGACTTCGTCTGGACTGTTCGCCTTCGCCAACCGCAGGTTGGCGAAGATGGAGGTCAAGCGAAGCTTGAAAAGAGCGACCCCCCGGCCGTGCGTGAGCCAGGGGGCTGCTGATCGGAGGTTTCCGCCAATGTTTAGAAGATCGCCCCAAGTATACGGGGCTTGCCAAGGGAATGAGAGGAGCCCTGTCCGCTCCCAGGGGGCGACCCCAAGAAGTTTTCTGGGGACACGGGCGTGTGACGGAGATCACTCTGCGCGCGCTAAGAGCGACTGGAAGAGCGTGCGCGCGCGCTCCAGCGTCTCTTCAATAGTCCCGGAAGTGTCGAGCACGAAGTCAGCTTGAGGGGCAAGCAGCTCCGGTGGGGTTTGGGCTTCCACGCGGCGGCGGGCTTCTTCGGGGGAGAGCTTGCTGCGCGTTATGAGTCTATGAATCTGCGCGTCGCGCGGGGCGCTCACGAAGATAATATAATCGAAAAAATCGCGCCGCACGTGGGGCGATTCCAGCAAAAGCGCTGCTTCTATCACTAAGAGTTTTGTACCTTGAGCACGTTGGGCCTTGGCTATCTTCTCGAGGGCTTCTTGGACAGCCGGGTGGACCGTGGCGTTGACGAACTCCCGCGCGTGCGGGTCAGAGAAGACGAGCGCGCCCAGCTTCTTTCTATCGATCTCGCCGTCTTCGGAAAGAATCTCTTGGCCAAGGCGTGCCACGAGCTTCTTATAGATCTCGGTGCTCTTCTTATACGTCTCCCACGCGACCTTGTCGGCGTCAACGACGACGACGCCGGGGAGTTTGGCGATCTCTTGGGCGATGAGGCTCTTGCCCGTGGCGATGCCTCCGGCTAGACCAACGATGAGCATCTTCTCATTCTTCGAAGCTTAAAAGCTCGCGCCAGCGCCGATAGAGCTCGGCCGTCGCCCGCACGTCATCCGCGCAGTATTGCGCGATCTCGCGGTATTTCCCTTCGGCAAAGAGTTGGTTGATCTGCGGGCCGGAGAGGCGCCCCTTGGGGCTTGCTATCCCAAACGCTCGACAGTAAAAGTCGAGATTGAACCGTCGCGTCACGCCGTGGAACGTCAATTGCTCCAAGAGATCTATGTGCTCTGTGTCGGAGCGCGATGGCATTAAATTTCGGCTGGGCTTGATGCCCAAGACTGCTGAGCGCAACATTAGAAACGGACAATCGAAGCTCCGGCCGTTGAAGGTGATGAGCTGCTTATAGAGCCGCACGTCCTCCCAGAATTTTTTTAGAATCTCGATCTCACTGCCCGACTCGTATTCGATGAGATTGTCTTCAGAGCGCCAGGACTCTTTCGCTGGGGCTTGGTAGTAGACGCGGCCTTTGTGGCTCTCAACGTTGAGCATCCCGATGGCGACGACGTGCGCTGTGAACGGGTAAAGATTGAATTGACTGATGAGTTCTTCGCGCTTGCGTTGTTGAAGCTCAGGCGTCTCCTCGCGCTCAGCCCACTTCAGAAGATATTGCTGTTGGGCTTCGTCGAGGGATTCGAGGGGCATTCCCACGGTCTCGATATCGAAGACAAGCTGGGCCATGAAGCTATTATAATTCTTTGTGGGCGTGTTCGACCAGTCGCGCCCAGTCAATGGGCGCGCTCTGTGCGGGTTCGTTTCGGACGTGCAAAAAGAACTCAATATTCCCTGCAGGGCCCTTAATGGGGGAGTGCGTCGCGTTGACGACCGAGAGCTCAAGCTGGGTCTGCACAAAGCTTGCAAGCTCTTCCAGAACGCGCTGGTGCACTGAAGGATCTTTGACGACGCCGCCACGCGTGACGTGCTCTCGGCCGGCTTCAAACTGGGGCTTGACCAGACAGATCAGATCGCCCTTGGGCTTGACGATCTCTTTGAGCGGGGGCAGGATCAGTTTCAGCGAGATGAACGAGACGTCTACGGTGGCGATATCCACGGGTTCGCCGATCTGTTCGGGCTTTAAGTACCGCGCGTTGAGCCCTTCGAGGACGACGACCCTGGGGTCGGCGCGAAGTTTCCAATCTAGCTGTCCCTTGCCCACGTCTACGGCATAGACTCTTTTTGCTCCGTGCTGGAGGAGGCAGTCTGTGAATCCTCCGGTCGAGGCGCCCACGTCGAGGCAGACTTTGTCTGCGACATCTATCTGAAAGACGTGCAGGGCTCTTTCGAGCTTGAGGCCGCCCTGGCTGACGTAGCGCGGCTTCTCTTTGAGTTCGATGTGGGCGTCGCTGGGGATTTGGGCACCGGCTTTGTCTATGACTTGTCCGTTGACGAGCACGAGCCCAGCGGAGATGGCGCGTTGGGCTTGAGCGCGGGACTGGAAGAGCCCGCGCGCCACAAGCAGGAGATCGAGACGAGTTTTGTGAGACATCTAGCGCGTTTGGGTGTATGCGTGGAGCCCTTCTCTTAAGATGCTCATCGCTCGCTTGAGGACGTCCACCTTGAGCACATAAGCGATGCGCACCTCGTCGCGGCCCTTCCCCGGCGTTGCATAAAATTCAGCAGCTGGCGCGAGCATCACCGTCTCGTTGTCCAGAGCAAAATCCGTCAGAAGCCATCGGGCAAAGTGCTCCGCGTCCTCGACGGGGAGCTTCGCAATGATATAGAACGCCCCGTTGGGCTTGGGACAGCTCACCCCCGGAATCTTCTGAAGCTCTGCGTAGACTACGTCTCTGCGCTGCTGAAACTCGGCGATCATCTGGCGCACAAAATCTTGATAGCGCGAAGACTTTAACAGATAAATAAGCCCATACTGCTCGAGGGTCGGCGGCGACAGCCGCGCCTGCGCGAATTTGAGCGCCGATTCCATCACCGAAGCGTTCTTACTGGCGATCACTCCCAGCCGTGCCCCGCACGCCGAAAATCTCTTCGAAATACTGTCAACTAAGATCGCGCGATCTTCTATCCCCTGAAGCTGCAGCACGCTGATCGCTTGGGCGCCATCATACGTGAACTCGCGATAGACTTCGTCGGCGATAAGATAGAGATTGTATTTCAGCGCGAGCTCCGCGAGCATCTCAAGCTCAGCCTTGGTGTAGACGACGCCGGTGGGGTTGCCGGGATTGCAGAACAAGATCGCTTTTGTCTTCGGGGTGATCTTGCTCTCGATGGATTTTCTGTCCGGGAGGCGGAAGCCATCCTCAGCGCACGTCTCGATGGGCACGATCTGAATCCCTGTGATCTGGGCGTAGGAGTTATAATTCGTGTAGTACGGCTCTGGGACTAAGATAGCGTCGCCCACGTCAGTGACGGCGAGCATGGCGAACGTGATCGCTTCGCTGCCGCCGGTGGTGACGATGAGCTGGTCTCGACTGAGCGGAATCCCGAACGTCTGATAGTATTCGGCAAGTGCGTCGAGGGCTTCATCGAGCCCCTGGGAGGGGCTGTACGCGAGGACGCCCTGAGCAGCTTGGCGAATACCGTCAAAGTATTCTTTAGGTGTAGGGATGTCGGGTTGCCCGATATTTAAGTGATAGATTTTCTTTCCGGCGCGTTTGGCTTGGTCGGCGAGGGGTTTGAGTTTGCGGATGGGCGAGGCTTGCACAGATCGGGCTCGCCAACTGATGGACGGCATAGGTCCTCCTTTTGTGAGTGAGCTTGGATCGGCCCGCCCCAGATACGACGCCCGCAGGGATCGTCTTACCGTTGCTCCCTTCCGGGCCTGGCGGGGTTCGACGGCCTGCGCCGCCGCTCCGCAGCGGGCCGACCCAGGCTTCGCCTGGACCGTACGCCTTCGCCAGCCGGAGGCTGGCGAAGATGAACGTCAAGCGAAGCTTGCGGAGAGGGTGGGATTCGAACCCACGACCGACTTTCGCCGGTACGTGCTCTCCAGGCACGCCCCTTAGTCCGCTCGGACACCTCTCCGAACTTCGACGACTAAAGTCTATCGCAAAATCTGCTCCCTGTCAATGGATTTGCTATTTGACAGACATTTCGCGCTTGTTCTACACTCAAAGCATGAAGGAGGCAAGCTTTATGTGGAGAGAGTTCAAAGAGTTTGCGATGCGCGGCAACGTCTTGGACATGGCCATCGGGATCATCATCGGTGCGGCCTTCGGCAAGATCGTTAGTTCTTTTGTCAACGATATTCTCATGCCGCCCATCGGCTTGCTCTTGGGAGGGGTAGACTTCTCGGATTTGTTCATCAATCTCTCGGGGAAGCCCTATGCGTCGTTGGCCGAGGCCAAGGCCGCCGGTGCGGCGACGATCAACTATGGCGTCTTTCTCAATACCGTGCTCGACTTTGTGATCGTCGCCTTCGCGGTCTTCTTGCTCGTTCGACAAGTCAATCGGCTGAGGCGTCAGCCTGAGCCGGCGCCCGCAGCCCCGACCACGAAAGAGTGCCCGTATTGTCTTTCGGTCATCTCGCTGCGGGCGACGCGCTGCCCCTATTGCACTTCCGACCTGCAAGCGTGATGTGAGAATGGGTATAATGGCGGACGATGAAGATCATCTGGCACCCTAAGTGCTTGGAGTACGGAGCCCCAGGGCATCCCGAAAGTCCCGAACGACTCAAGCGAGCGTATGAGTTCTTAAGCGCCCAGGGCTATGAATTTGTATTAGCCGAGCCCGCTGCTGAAGAAGATCTCTTGCGCGCTCACTCGGAGCGCCACCTCCAAGATGTGAAGAAGCTGCGCTTCTATGATCCTGATTCCCCAAGATATCCCAATATCTTTGAGTACGCGGCGCTCTCGGCAGGCGCGGCGATCCAAGCCATGAGAGTGAACGGCTTTTCGCTCATGCGCCCGCCGGGGCATCATGCGGCGCGCGAGCGCGTCGCCGGGTTCTGCTACTTCAACAACATTGCGATCGCGGTGCGGGCGTCGGGCAAAAAGACTCTGATCGTCGACATAGACGGCCATCACGGCGACGGCACGCAGGCGATCTTTCTCGGCGATCCCCAAGTGATTTATCTCTCGCTGCACAGCTTCCCCAACTATCCGGGGACGGGCTTGAGATCGGAGCAGAATTGCTATAACTACCCGTTGCCCTTCGACTGCGGGGACAAAGTCTATCTCCAGACGCTCGACGATGCGCTCAAAGCGATAGATCTGAACGGGGTAGAACAGATTGCTATCTCAGCGGGGTTCGACACGTACTACAAAGACCCGTTAGCGTCACTAGGGCTGACGACGGAGGGGTATTTCAGAATTGGGGAACGTCTGAAGAAGCTTGGTCTTCCGATGTTTGGAGTGCTTGAAGGCGGTTACTGCGTCGAAGATTTAGGGAGGAACATTCACGCGCTGCTGAAGGGGCTTGGCTCTTAAAGCTTCAGCGTTCTATACTCATGCTGGCACGGCGGCCCACTCGCGATAGCAAAAGTCTTCTCTGTGAGATCCATCACGACCGAGACGACGCTCTGATAGCGTTCTTCCGGGGGGAACTTCTCGTCGGGATGGCGACAGATCGAGTAGGGGTAGTCGTCGTGGTCGCGCAAGATTTCTGAGGCTTTTTCCAAGCTGAGCTGAGAGCTTGTACGGAGTAGATGTTGCACGCGGGCCAGCCGCTGCTCGGTGCTTGGGCGCTTAGAAGTATGAATATTTCGGGTCAGCCCCGCGGAACGCAAATCTATAAAGTGATTGGTGTGCGCCAACCAGCCGTCGCGCGGGAGCAGTCTGCTCACCCCCGTGGGGGCAGTTTCGAGGTCGAGAGCCCTATCGGGCGCTTGGGCGATGAGAAAATTCGCGGAGACGCTGCGCTCGCCTTCGGTGACGGCTCGAAGGGCTTGCTCGAAATCCGGGCAGCGCAGGATCTCCCAGCACCGCACGTGGAAGGGCTTAGCAAGCAGTGTCCAATTGTCTTTCTCCGAGTTCAGGCCGTTAATAGCGAGCCCCAAGCCTGCGGCGTTAAGCCCAATCTTGCCCCCCACAATCCCCGCCTCGGTGAAGCACAGAATTTCGGGCACTCCCGGCTCGCGGATCTTTAAGATCAGACCCCGAATATCGGGGATCCAGTCCCAGTTCTCGCCGACTATTAAATGCCCATTGGCGGTCTTGCTAGGGAGCAGTACGAAGCTTGTGCAGCCGTCGGAGTGCTCGAGGGCCTTGCGGGTCTCCTCGCTGTAGATCAGCTCGTAGCGCGCGTTGAGCGCCGCGATCTCTAGAAGTTCTATACGAGCGCCCTCGGCGACGCCGCGCATCGCCTCGGCGTACTGGGGAGCACACTGTTCGATCACGCGCAGGTAGAGCCCGGCACGACGCAAGACTTCGGCCTTGGGAAGCTTGGTCTCGCGCTCGAAGCGATAAAAATAGATCTTTAAGTTCTGCGCGATCAGCTCGCGAGCGAAGCGGCCGTGGGCCAGCCCTTGCTCGTAGGGCGAGCCCTCTAGCTCCAACACCGGCAGCGCCGTCTCCTTGAGCGTCATGAGAACTCCTTGGCGAACGTCACCCACGCCGGCTGGCGCACAAAGCCCAGCTTCTCGTTGATCGCAAGCATCCCTACGTTGTTGCTCTCGTTCCAAGTTTTGATGACTGCGTAGCCGTGGCGCTGGGCGTACTCGATCGTCTTGAGCTTGAGCGCCATCGCCACGCCCTTCCCGCGATATTCGCGGCGCACTCCCGTCAGCCCTTGATATAAGTCTTTGGGCTCGTCTTGGCTCTTGCGCAAGTTGCTCAGCCCGATGTATTTTTCGCCGTCCTTGGCGATGAAGTACCCCTCGGCGATGGCGTCGGGATGCTCGATGCTGTAGCGCAAGAAGTGTTCAAAATCCACGGGCGTGTGCTGATCGGGGTGTGGGACGTCCTCCATGATGAGCTCGTAAAGCTCGTAGAGTTTCTTGAGGCAGTTGGGGTCGCGCTTGAGCTCGTCGGCAAGCGTAGTGATCGTGAAGCCGTAGGCTGAAAATCTCTCGAGATAGTGCGCAAATTTCTTGAGGTCGAACGTCGCTACGGGTAGGCGTGACTCCCAGGTGCGCATCGTCTCGGTGAAGCCGTTCTTCTGTAAGAAAGCTATGCTGCGGGGGTAATCTTCGCGGGCGCTGGTGAGGGCGCGCACGGCGTTGAGGGCGCGTAGGTCGCTTATGATCTTCTCATAGAGTGCCCGGCCGATGCCTTGCTTTTGAAACTCTGGGTGCACGCCGACCCAGATCCAAAACTTTTGGGGATGGAACATATTGGGCATGTGGTGATATTCGGCGTAGCCCACGATGCGCCCGCTGACTTCGGCGACGTAGCGCTTGAAGAGATATTTTGTTTTGTCGAAGTGCTCGTCGTCGTAGCGGATCTCTTCGGGGCTGTAGCGATAGTCGGGGTAGATCGCGTTGCCAATATCAGCAATGGAAACGTAGTCGTGAGGAGCAAACTCGCGAATATAAAAATTCATAGGAATTGGTACGCCCGGGAGGACTTGAACCTCCGACCTCTGGCTCCGCAGGCCAGCGCTCTGATCCCCTGAGCTACGGGCGCGAGCTTCGCTCGACATTCATCTTCGCCAACCTACGGTTGGCGAAGGCGAACAGTCTAGAACAAGATCAGTGACAACTTAATTGTAGCAACACCGTGAACCGTCGTCAACATTGCTCTCTCGACTCTCTGTGGGTTAATATAACGCTATGCAAGACACGGGAGTCGCAACAGCGCCGGCGGTCAGCCAAGCTCCGCTGTCGTTGCGTCGGATCTTTCGCGCGTGGTGGCCGTTAGCCGCAAGCTGGATGCTCATGGGGTTAGAGCTTCCCGCGGTGAGCGCCGTCGTCTCTCGGCTCGCCGATCCCCAGATTAACTTGGCTGCGTATGGTGTGGTCTTCGCGCTCTCGATGATCATCGAGTCGCCCATTATTATGCTGTTGGCGGCTTCGACGGCCCTCAGCAGAGACTGGGACTCGTATCTCAAAGTGCGGCGCTTCATGATGCAGGCCGGGGCTTCGCTCACGGCGCTGCACGTCGCGATCGCTTTTACACCGTTATATGATTTTGTCTTCGGCACGCTCATTGGGGCTCCCAAGGAGATCATCGAGCCGGCCCGCTGGGGATTCATGATCATGACCCCCTGGACGTGGTCTATCGCGTATAGAAGATTTCATCAAGGGGTTTTGATTCGCTTCGGGCACTCCAACGCCGTAGGAGTGGGCACGGTGGTGCGACTGAGTGCGAATATTGCTGTGCTTGCGATTGGATATCTGATGGGAACGGTGCCGGGGATCGTCGTGGCGACTGCGGCGGTCTCGACGGGCGTGATGAGCGAGGCGCTCTTTGTTGGGCTGCGCGTGCGCCCGCTCTTACAGAGACTGCGACAGATCGCGCCTGAGGGGGACCCGCTCACGCTGCGCTCATTCTTGCGCTTTTATATTCCGTTGGCGCTGACGTCTCTCTTGATGCTGTTGGTGCAGCCGATCGGGAGCGCGGCCCTCAGCCGGATGCCGGGGGCGTTGGAGTCTTTAGCCGTCTGGCCGGTGGTGTCGGGGCTGCTCTTTCTGCTGCGCAGCACCGGGATTGCCTACAACGAAGTCGTCGTGGCGCTGCTGGGCGAGCCAAGGGCAGAAGAGAGCTTGCGGCGCTTTGCGCAGATTCTCGCGCTCGTGCTGACGGCGATCCTCTTGCTCATCGCGGCGACGCCTCTCGCGAGCTTGTGGTTTGAGGGATTGTCCGGGCTGCCCCCATCGTTAGCTAAGCTGGCGCAGACGAGCTTGTGGTTCGCGCTGCTTTTGCCGGCGTTCAGCGTCTTTCAGAGTTGGTATCAAGGGTCGTTAGTCTATTTTCGAAGGACGCGCGGGGTCACCGAAGCGATGGCCCTTTCGCTTGTCACCAGCAGCGCGATCTTAGGGGCGGGAGTCCTGTGGGGGCAAGTCACAGGGCTATATGTCGCGCAAGCAGCGTTCACGCTGGGGGGTCTGGCGCAGATGCTCTGGTTAGGGCATCGCCAGGCTTCGCCTGGACAAGCTTCGCTTGACGTGCATCTTCGCCGGCCAATGGCCGGCAAAGGCGAATAGTCCAGACGAAGTCTGGCGGAGGGAGGGGGACTCGAACCCCCAGGGCCTTGTGGGCCGTACCGGTTTTCGAGACCGGCTCCTTAGCCAATTCGGTCATCCCTCCAGGGACTGGTACGCCCGGCTGGATTTGAACCAGCGACCTCTGGCTCCGGAGGCCAGCGCTCTGATCCACTGAGCTACGGGCGCAAGCTTCGCTTGACGTGCATCTTCGCCAGCCAATGGCCGGCGAAGGCGAATAGTCCAGACGAAGTCTGGCAAGAAAATTTTATGGCGTAGTGGGCGAGCTTGCAAGTGCCCTAGCGGGCCTGGACCCGCACGGGCGATTCCAACACCAAGGGCTCTTGCGTTCCCGCACTTGTCGCTACGATGGCGTTGCCCGTGATGGTGAACGATCCCGCCTTGGCGCTGGCTCGCACGGTGTAGCTGTGCTCGAACGTCGCCCCGGCAGCAAGCCCCAGGTGCGCTGCTTTGAGCTGCGACCCCTCGGCAAGCTCGAACCCCTCAGGCAGGCTCTCGCTGATGAGAACGACTCTCAGATCGGCTTTCGCTGTGACTTTGACAGAGACCGTGAACTCTTGGCCGGGCCGAAGGGGCGTGAGCACCGTGCGGCTGTATTGTATTAGATCGTTCTCCACCGTGTCGGTGCGCGGCTTGGGCTGCACCGGCGGCTGCGGTGGCGACAGGAGCTCACAACCAGTGAGTACGAAAGCGCCAACAGCGATAAACCCTATAAGAGCAAATATTCGGAGGTTGCCCTGCACAGCTGTAGCACTCCTATGAAAGATTTCGCAGCGCAAAGCGCTGCGTGCACGGTGCAGGCGAAGCCTGCTGGCGGAGGGGGTGGGATTCGAACCCACGGTAGAGGTTTTAGCCCCTACAACGGATTAGCAATCCGTCCTCTTCGACCACTTGAGTACCCCTCCGGGTACCACAAAAATCTTAGCAAAAACTCTCTCAGCAGGCAAGCTCTTGACAGGTCTTGTCAAGATTATTATAATTCGGTCGGCTCTCCGAGCTGCTATCCCTAACGGGAGTCCCTATGGGGTGGCAGCCGTACCGTGGATAGACCACGGAACACCCAAAAATTTTTAGGTGTTGTGGGTCGGGTGTGGAAACGCCCCGGCCTCCTCGTGCTTGGAAAGGAGGAGCTCAATGAGCCTGCCCTATGCAGTACTCTGCTTTGTCCCTAGAGTTTTTCTAGGATCGTTGCTCACTGTCGCTCTTGCCGTCGTCGGTCTCTCTCAAGGCGCTATGGAGATCACCGATGCCCTCGGACGTGTGGTGCGCTTTGAAAAGCCCCCGGAGCGTCTCACGCTCGCGGGCAAGGGCTCGTTCATGCTCACCGACGCTGTGTATCTCTTCTCTGCCGAGGCGCGCCAGAAGGTGACAGCCATCGCCGGCGGAGCACAGTTTAGCTTGGATTGGCTCACCTTGATCGATCCTACGTTCCGCCAGACTAAAGCTCTTCTTGAATCTCAGGTGGGCCCGGAGCAGATCGCTGCGACCAAGCCTGATGCCGTCTTGCTGAGAGCCTTGGAAGCGACGAAGCTTGGCCCGTCCGTCGAGCGTTTAGGCATCCCCGTGGTCTACGTCGAGCTGGAGACGATAGAGCGATACCCAAACGATCTGCGCATACTGGGGCAGATCCTTGGCAATCCCGCGCGAGTCACAGAGCTGCAAGCGTTCTACGCGGAGCGCCTGGAGCGCATCGCCCGGCGTATCCAAGGGGTGGCGGGGCCAGACCGACCGAGAGTGCTTATGCTCCAATATAGCGAGAAAGGGGGCACAATTGCCTTCGCGGTAGCGCCTTCGAGTTGGATTCAGACCCAGCTGGTCGAGCGCGCTGGCGGGAACCCCGTGTGGAAGGCTGCTGCCCAGCCGGGTGGGTGGACGATTATCACGTTCGAACAGATCGCGGCGTGGAACCCCGATATTATCTTTATTATCAATTACGCTGGGGATTCGCGAGCTACCGCAGCGAGACTGCACCAAGATCCCTGGTGGGCCTCCCTCAAAGCGGTCAAAGGCAATCAGATCTTTGGGTTCCCAGGGGACTTCTATAGCTGGGATCAGCCCGATCCCCGGTGGGTGTTGGGGCTGAGCTGGCTCGCTACGAAGATTCATCCTCGGCTCTTTGCCGATCTTGATATGATCCGGGAGGTGCAGGCGTTCTTCGCGCTGTACGCCTTGAGTGCGGAGACGATCCAAGCGCAGATCCTGCCCAGGATCACAGGGGATTTTCCGTAAGATTATGGCACCGGCAGCGCGGTGGGGGAGCCGCTTTTGGATCTCGTTGGGGATAGCCGTAGTAGCCGGGATGTTAGTGGCGCTCTTTATCGGGCGGTATCCGCGGCCGTACTTTCTCTCTCCAACGTTACTGTATGAGGATGAGCTAGCACGGCAGGTGCTGTTTGGGTTGCGCCTGCCGCGCGTGCTGATGGGGGCGGCTTTGGGGATGGCCTTGGCTGGTGCTGGCTTGGTCCTCCAGATGATCTTTCGCAACCCGCTCGTTGAGCCAGGGTTTTTAGGGGTCTCGCAGGGGGCGGCGTTTGGGGCGGCCTTCAGTATTCTCTTTCTCTCGAGCTTTCCGCTCGTCATCGAAGCGTTGGCGACGGTCTTTGCCTTGGTTGGTCTAGGGTGTTCGTTTCTGTTAGCGCGTCATGTGCGCTATGGGGAGTGGCATCTGCGGCTGATTCTCTCGGGCATCGCCGTGTCCGCGCTCTTTGCCACCGGGGTGGGGCTGCTCAAGTATCTGGCTGATCCGTTGCGCCAGCTCCCGGAGATCACCTTCTGGCTATTGGGAGGGCTCTGGGGGATCAGCTGGGATGATGTACTCTATGTGATGCCGTTTGTTGTGCCCGCTCTGGTGATCTGCCTTCTGATGCGGTGGCGCTTGAATGTGCTCTCTTTGGAGGACGAGACGGCGTTCTCCCTGGGAGCGGCTCCCGTTCGGGAGCGGGCCGCGCTGCTCACCGCGGCGGTCGCTGCCGCCGCTGCGGTGATCTCGGCGGCGGGGCTTGTGGGATGGATCGGTCTGATCACTCCGCATGTGGCGCGGCGCCTGACGGGCGCAGAGGCTCACCGGGCGTTGCCAGCGTCGCTCCTGCTTGGGGCGCTCTTTACGGTGGGCTGCGATACCGTGGCTCGGTCGCTCATCGCCGGGGAGATCCCCTTAGGTATTCTCACTTCGTTCTTTGGGGCTACAGGCTTTGCCTTCTTGATGATGCACAAGCTATGATCACTCTCTCGAATGTCTTTTTTGGCTATGATGGGGCACAGGTTTTTGAGGGGATCAGCGTTGAGATCCCCCACGGGGTGACGGCGCTCCTTGGCCCCAACGGCACTGGGAAGACGACCTTGCTCCGTATTATTCTGGGGGCCTTGCACCCTCAGGCGGGGACCGTGCGGATCGCCAGGCGTCTCCAAGGGGAATATTCGCGGCGCGAGCTGAGCCAACTGATCGGATTTGTCCCGCAGAACGAGAGCATCCCCTTTGAGCTTTCTGTCAAAGAGTATGTGTTGTTGGGGCGAGCGCCGCATCTGCATCCGTTGGGGCTCCCTGGGGCCGAAGATCATAAGATCGCCTCAGATGTCCTCGCTCAGCTGGGGATGCTCGACTTCTCCGAGCGTCTCCTCTCCTCCCTTAGTGGTGGAGAGCGTCAGTTAGTGATCATCGCTCGGGCGCTGGCCCAATGTCCCAAGATTCTCCTGTTAGACGAGCCGACGGCTCATCTGGACTTGAGCAACCAGGCGCGAGTTATCAGAGTCATTCGAGAGCTAGCTCACAAAGGGATCACAGTGCTCTTGACGACTCACGATCCCAACCTTGCTGCCGCTGTGAGTGACTATACGGTGCTCTTGCCCAAGGGGCGGCCATGTTTGGCGGGCCCGACAGTAGCTTTGCTGACGGCAGAGCATCTGTCGGCGGTCTATGGGGTGCCCGTCGAGGTCGTCGCTCTCGATGGGAGAGCGCTCATTCTCATGCGATGAACGGGCGGATTTTGCTCATCACGGGGCCGCGCGAGGCCGGCAAGACCACATTCTGTCGGCGCTGTGTGGAGGCTGCTCGGCGGCGGGGATGGCGGGTAACGGGGATAGTGACTCTGGGAGAGTACATGAACGGAGAGAGAATGTCGCTTCAGGCGCGGTGCGAACATACAGGGGAGGTGCGCACGCTTGCCCATCGTCAGCACAGTGGAGGGCAACAATGGGCTTTTGTAGAAGAGACGCTGGAGTGGGGGAACAGTGTATTGGCCTCAGCGGTGCCTGCAGACTTGCTCGTTCTTGATGAGCTTGGGCCGTTGGAGTGGGTTGAGGGGCGGGGCTGGACAACGGGGTTGAGCGCCGTTGATTCGGGACTCTATCGCTATGCGTTGGTGGTGGTGCGTCCGGAGTTAGTGGAACAAGCGCGGCAGCGCTGGCCCTACGCCAAGCTCCTTGACATCCCCAGGCTTCGCCTGGCCAGACTTCGTCTGGACTGTACGCCTTCGCCAGCCTTCGGCTGGCGAAGATGAATGTCAAGCGAAGCTTGCGGAGGGAGAGGGATTCGAACCCCCGGCGCTCATCGCGCTACGGTTTTCAAGACCGTCGCCTTCGTCCGCTCGGCCATCCCTCCGGCTTTGTTATTATAGCAGACCCGGTTGACGCGCGAAAGCCCCTGGCTTAAGATTCAAGATATGAGTTCGCGGCGGGCCTTCACAGCGATCGTCCTGGGGGTTGCCCTGGGCGTGAGCGTGCTTGGGGCGCTCTGGTTCAGCTCCCGCATAGCGCAAGAGTACGAGCGCGAATTTCTCCAGCGCAGCGAGTGGCTGGCGCGGAATTTCGCCGATCAAGTCTGGCTCCAGCTGCGTACTATCGAAGATCCTTCCCGGCTTCGCTCCGTCTTCAACACGATGGTGGACGAGTTCGTCGTCATGGACCCGGTGATCTACGCCCAGATCGTCCTCGACGGCGAGCTGATCGCGCAGCATCAGCATCTGGGGGATGCGCCGGTGGAGCGGGTGCTGGCCTTGCCGGAGGGGGCGGTGCCCGCCCGTCACACGGAGCGCAAGCGCCTCGAGGGCGGGCGCGAATATTTAGATATCTGGCGAGCCATCGAGCCTGGGCGGACAGACGAATCTACTAGCTATGTGCGGCTGGGAATCTCGCTGACGCCGTTGCACGAGGCGATCTGGGGTCTGTATCAGATGGTGCTGCTGTGGGCGGTGGGGTTTGCTCTGGTGATGGGCGGGGTAGCGTATTTGTCGTGGCCGTGGTGGGTGAAGGGAAGACCCCTCCCCGATACGGAGAGGGGAGACCTCACCCTAACCCTCTCCGCAAGCGGAGAGGGCCAGGGTGAGGTAGAGGGGTCGGGGGAGAGGTCCCGGACGCTCTCCTTCGGGCAGCTCGTCATTGACGATCACGCCAAGGAGGTTCGCCTCAACGGCACGGTGCTCCCGTTGACCCCGCGGGAGTATGCGCTCCTCAGGCTCTTGGCTGCGGAGCCGGGGCGGGTCTTCTCCGCGCAGGAGATCATCGAGCGGGCGTGGGCCACAGAGAAGTTCGTCTCGAGCGAAGACGTCAAGAAATATATCTATCTTGTGCGGCAGAAGATCGAGCGCGACCCCCAAAACCCCCAGATCATTCTCACCGTGCGTGGGTTTGGGTACAAGTTCGTGCCCCCGTCTTAGCGTTCTGATCAGCGTTTGACCTTGAGAGAACCCGCCCGGTACCGGCGGGGCATCGCGCCGGCACCGGCCTTCTATTCTCTTGGCTGAGGGGCTGCTGCTACACTACCCCTTGAGGTGACTCTTCAGGTGAGGGCAGTCCGATCTCTTCTTGCTTGCGCTTTACTGTTGTGTGTTCTTGGGATAGGGAGCTTTTCGCAGTCGTCGGCAGTGGCGGAGTTGCTCCCCCTCGCGAATCAGACGGTCGAGCTGATACAGCTTGCGTTGCAGCATGCATCGTTTGCGTTCTTTGCGTTGACGGTTCGGGACGCGCAGTGGCACGCCCAGAGCGCCATCAATCTCTTAGAGGGCCCCTCATCCCCGCGGTACGATCCCAAGTATGGCGCCCAGACGGCTACTGCTGGGGCGGTCCCTCTCGCCAAAGATCTTGTCGAGCGCCTCAAGCAGTCCGAATTTGCTATGGACTTGGAGGCAGCGGGCAATCACTTAACTGTCTTTCTCAGCGCTGCTGACGAGCGGATCGTCAGTGGGCGCGCGAGCAACAACATCGCGCAGATTCGCGCCCAGGTGCAATTGGGCTTGGGATTCCTGAAAGCTGCTCTGGGCTGCGCCGACGACCCGCTCTCCATCGGTGGAGCTCGCGCCATCCAAGAGTACCTCAAGAAACGACGCTGAAATGCCCAAGAGGAGGTGAGACGGCACCCATAAGATCTACAGCAAGTGCAAGCCCCTTCAAGGGGCTTCCATCTGGATAAGTCAGATCTCAAAGGAGGTACACACCATGAGCAGAGTGATGAAATTCACAGCGTTCACGATAGTCGTCGTCGGGCTTGCGCTGGGGTTGGGCAAGAACGGTGATCTCTTCGGTCAAGGGAATGTCGTTTCCGTCAGTATTGTCGACTTCGCGTTCACTCCCAAGACGATCACCGTTCCCGTGGGCACGACCGTGCGTTGGACCAACAACGGCAACGCCCCGCATACCGTGACCAGCACCAGCAGCCCGAAAGCGTTTGATTCGGGAACACTCAACTCTGGAGATACGTTCCAACATACGTTCACGACCGCAGGGCAGTTCCCCTATCGGTGTAATATCCACCCGTCCATGACGGGGATGGTCATCGTCGTCGAGCCGCAAGAGGTCGCGCTCATTCATAGTCTTGCGCAGAGCAAGACCTTCCCAGAAGTGATCACCGTGAGCAAGGGCATCACCGTGCGGCTCTTCAACATCGCTTTGGACGGGGTGCATCCTTCGGTGGTCATCAGCAGCGATGAAGACGGCAAGAATCCCGTCTTTGGCGTCAAGCCCTTCGCGGTGGAGCCGGGGAAGCTGACGACCGTGGAGTTCACGCCCGACAAGGCCGGGACGTTCTTCATCACTCATAGGCCGCACGGACACAACATCGTGACCAAGCTCGTCGTCAAAGAGTAGAAAGGAGCTGAAGCCCATGAGCAAGAGTCTTGTCAGCGTGGTCGCGGTATTGGCCGTCATCGTGCTCAGCGGCTGCGATCTCTTCAAGGGGCAGCAGCCCTATGGGCCTGCTGTCCAGGAGGTCTCGGTCGTGCTGAAGGAGTGGCAGATCATCCCGGCGCGGCTGACGGTCAAGGCCGGCAAGGTACGCTTTGTCGTCAAGAACGAAGGGACAGTAGATCACGGCTTTGAAGTGGAAGGCCCCGGTCTCGAAGAGGAGATAGACCCGTTCCCAGCGGGGCGGACTCGCACTCTCGAGCTCGACCTGGCTCCAGGGACGTATGAAGTCTACTGTCAAGTCCCCGGCCACGAAGAGCTGGGCATGAAGGGCGAGCTGATCGTCAAGCCCTAACACAGAAAGGAGGTGAATCTGCATGAAGAAGAGAACGCAGTGGATGGGGCTTATCATCGCGGGGCTGCTGGTGGTGTTGGCCGCCTATGGTTTCAGCCAATATGGCCAGCCGCAGCCGCCCCAGCCTCCGCAGCCCCCAACTCCCACGCAGCAGCCGGCCAACCTGGTGGTCTTGACAGCTACCCTCACGACCACCCAGGAGGTGCCATCCCCAATGGTGACGACCACGGTTATCGGGGCAGGTGTCTTCGTCTTCGACCCGGCCACCAATACCCTGAGCTTCACCGTTGCGTATAGGGGGCTCAGCGGCGCGGCTACGGCGGCTCACTTTCACAACGGGGCAGCAGGAGCTGCCGGGCCGGTCGTCCAGACCATCTGTGGCGCTCCCCCGCCGGCCCTGCTGGGCGCTTGCCCTGCGGGCAATAGTGGCCACTTGACGGGCACGTGGACCGTTCCCGCTCCTCTTGTCCCCGCGTTGTTGGCTGGCGGACTCTACGTGAACATTCACACAGGAACTAACGCCACCGGCGAGATCCGGGGACAGATCAACCCACTCTAAAGCCCCCAGCTCCAACTGAAGAGCTGAGGCGCCCTCGGGGCCCTCGGCTCTTCTTTATTTTTTGGCTTTGTAGAAATCCCGCCGGCGGATGAATCCGCTGACCTAACCCCCTGGCCCCCTTCCCGGAGCGGGAAGGGGGGACTCCCCTCCCCGTGTCGGGGAGGGGCCGGGGGAGAGGTAG
>JAPWVB010000063.1 GCA_028275205.1 Candidatus Acetothermia bacterium | reverse complement strand
GCTCTCTGGCGAGATGATCTCGATGACTAAATCCGCCGGGCCATCAAGATAATTCTCTTTGAGGCGCTGGAGGTGCTCCTTCGCGACGAAGAGCAGATCGGGCTCGCGCCCGGAAAGCCCAAGCTTCATCTGAAACGGTGCTGACCGCACGACGCCGAGCTGCTTGGCTTCTGCATACGCTCTCAAGATAGCTGTCAAGAAGCCCGATAGATCTTGATGGCGGTTCGATGCTGGGGACAACAGAATCACCTCGCCGTCCACCCACTCGGCGCGGGTGTCCTCGTCGTAGAGCTTCAGGAACTCTTCGTAGCTGAGCTTGGTCTTGGCCGGCTCTCCCATAGCACTTTTACTGTAGCCCGCTGAGGGGATTCTGTCAAGCGAGCATAATCGCGAAGGAATGTGGGCTCGCACTGAGCTGCTATTTCAAATACTGATCGAAGAAGTCCCCGATCATCTTGGTCAGCTCTTGACGGCTGGGACTGATCGGCCTGCCCAGAGGGGCAAAGCCGTGCCCGGCGTTCTTCACAATGACGAAAGTCGCGGGCACGCCCGCTGCTCGGAGCTTCTCATAAAATATCTGAGACTGACTGACGGGGACGAGCGGGTCGCGCTCGCCATGTAGAATCAAAAACGGCGGATCGTCCGACGAGACCCAGTTGACCGGGCTGGCTTTCTGAAGAGTCTCAGAATTTCGGTCTGATGTGCCGAAGACTTGCTCCATCAGCCTGGGATTGGCCCCCTCAAAGAGCACAGTGAGATCTGTGGGGCCGTACATATCTACGACGGCCTGGACTCGGCTCGATTGCTCTAAGTATTGCCCAACGTCCCAGCCCGCTGTCGCGTCTGCCGTTCCAAGAAGGTCTACTAAATGTCCGCCGGCGCTGCCGCCCCACGCCCCGATCTTTTCGGGATTGATAGAGAATCGCTCAGCGTTGGCCCGCAAGAAACGCACAACACATTTGACGTCCTCGATCATCGCAGGGAACTTATAGCGCGGCGCCAAACGATAGTTGACAGCCGCGACCAGATACCCGCGCGCCAGCAGCTCGGGAATATCACGGATGCCCTCGCCGGAGCGTTTGTCGCCGCCGGTCCAGCCGCCTCCGTGCACGTAGAGCAGTGCCGGCGTTGGGGCTGCGCTCCTTTGGGGACGATAGATGTCCATCTTCAGCTCCACGCCATCGAGAGTGCAATATGTCACATCGCGCTCGGTCGGCAAAGGGGGTTGCGCAGAGAGGGAAGCCGACCGCGGGTCTACGCCGGGATGGGCTTTCTCCCATGCGATAAACTCGTCGGCCATCTGTGAAAACGTCGCCCAGCGGACCTTCCCGGCTTTGACCAAGGGGTCTACGACGTTAGTCAGAAAATCTTCGATGACGCCGAAGGGACGGGTGGGATCGCCGCGAAACTCTCCGGGATGAACCGTGAAGTGAAAGACGTTGACTCTGTCGGCTTTGGCTGACTCCAGCGAGCGCTCTAAAGCCTCGCGGATGACCTCAAACCACGCTTGGTCTCCACCGCGCGCGATGATCGCGTTCTTGTCCTTGAACTTTTCTGGATCATAGGCGCCTTCGGGCAAGAAGATGATCTTCCCGTTGGGATCATGGGTGGCGAATTTCGACAGATCCGTCTCGCTCGGCCCGCCCGCAGGACGCCACGGATGCACACCCACAAGCGACAGATCCGTGCGCTGCGTTCTGGGGTTCTTCCAGTCGCTCATCACGTCCAGGCCGGCGCACGACGCTGCCTCTACGATCCCCGTGTAGAGATTGCCTCCGCTCCAGTAGCGAATCTTCTTCTGGGCGCCCGCTCGCTGAATATACGAGATCTCCTCTTGCATCACGGCGCACCACGCTTGCACGGGAAGTCTCTCAGGGTCTCTCCCCAGATGGGCATCTTCGTGAAAGTGCAAGGCGATCTCGTGCCCGTGAGCTTCTAAGTCTCTTAAGATCGTGTTGCCCCTTTCGATGGCGACTTGGGTGAAGGGGCTTTGCGCTTGAACAGTCATTCGCCCGCCATGCCCCTCGACGATCCTAGCTACAGCAAGAGTATCTTGCACATGGCGCTCGAACAATGGCCCTTGACGATAATCAGCCCCGCCACCCCCATACCCTTGCGCGGTTCGGCCCAGCGGCTCAATGTGCATCCCGATGCCAAAGAGCAAGACGGGCTCAGAAAGTTCTCCAGCTCTCAAACTATTGTCAGTGGACAAGCAGCCCACTGCTACCATCATCCCAAGCACACAGACGACCCGTACGAGCGTCCTCATATCTAAAGACCTCCTGCGCGTGATGCCCCAAGTATAACAGACCGTGCTCACGCTTGCCGAACTTGGTAAAATACTCCCCAGATCATGAGTCGAGCAGTCTTTCGCTTTTACGGTGAGCTGAACGACTTCCTCCCGCCCAAACATCGTCAGTGTGACATCGAGTACAGCTTTCAGAATACTCCCGCGGTCAAGGACGCTATCGAAGCCCTCGGCGTGCCCCACACCGAAGTTGACCTCATCGTTGTCAACGGGCAGTCCGTGGGGTTTTCGTATCGGTTGCGCGACGGCGATCGCGTTGCCGTCTACCCCGTCTTCGAGAGCTTAGATATTTCGCCCATCGTGCAGCTGCGCGAAAGGCCCTTACGAAGAATCGCGTTCATCGCCGATGTGCACCTGGGGAAGCTCGCGCGGCTTCTGCGACTGCTGGGGTTCGACACCCTGCACTCGAACTCCTACGAGGACAGCGAGCTGGCAGCGATCGCGGCGGCAGAGGGCCGCATCGTGCTCACGCGCGACCGCGAACTGCTCAAGCATAATGCGGTCACGCACGGCTACTGGCTGCGCTCGACTCATCCCATCGAGCAAGCCCGCGAGGTCGTGCGCCGCTTCAACTTAGAGTCGCTCATTGACCCATTCCGACGGTGCTTGGTGTGCAATGGGCTGCTCGCGCCTATCGCCAAGGGAGAAATCCTCTCCCAAATCCCCCCACGGATCGCTGTCGAGCACGATGAGTTCTTTCGCTGTACAAGCTGTCAGAAGCTCTACTGGCGCGGCACGCACTACCCTAAGCTCGAGAGGTACATCGCGGCCATTGTCGGTTCTATGGACAAGAAGGCGCCGTGAGTGTATAGTAAACCCATGCGCGAGCGCGACGTCATACAATTTCTGAGCGCAAGACTGCCCATCGGCGACGACTGTGCCGTCATCCCGTTGAAGAAAACCCATCTCTTGCTGACGACAGATATGCTCCATCGGCAGACGGACTTCCCCGAAGGCATGACCCCCTACACGATGGGCTGGCGGGCAGTTGCTGTTTCTTTGAGCGATATTGCGGCGATGGGGGGCAAGCCCCTCGGGGTAGTAATCGCCCTGGGGGCGCCGCAGTTTGAGCAAAAATTTCTCGAAGAGTTTCTCGATGGCGCGCTGGCGTGCTGTACGGCGTGCCAGACGAAGCTCCTAGGCGGGGACACCGATAGACACAGCGAGCTCACTGTCGTGACCACAGCGCTTGGGGAGGCGCAGAAGCCCGTCTGGCGCTCCGGCGCTTGCGTCGAAGAGTTGGTCTGTGTGACGGGCGACTTGGGCCGGACGGCTGCCGCGTTGCGGCTTCTTAAAGAGAGAGATTTCGATCGAGCCAACGAGCTGTTGCGCTTTCTACCGCGGCTGCGTGAGGGCCAAGTTCTCGCACATCTTGCGAGCAGCATGATAGACATCTCCGATGGGCTAGCGCGGTCGCTCTATCTGCTGAGCGGGGCGAGCCGCGTGGGCTTTCGCATTGACGCGACGGCGATCCCGTTCGCGCTCGAAGTCGAAGAGCTCGCCCGCGATCAAGATGAGCTCTTTGAGATGGGACTCTTCTTTGGGGAGGATTTTGAGCTGCTCTTCACGCTCCCTCAAGAGAAGCTTTTCGAGGCGCGGCGGGCGTGCGAGTTCACCGTGATTGGGCGGGTTGTGCCGGAGCATGAGGGCATCACCGTGCAGCTTGGGCCAGAGAGAATCCCCCTGCCCGATCGAGGGTATGAGCATTAAGAGGGGTTGAGATCGACAAGCCAAATCTCTCCCCGAGAGGGTTCAGGCATGTTTGAGTCCGTCTCCCAGTGTAACATCCCAAGCCGCTCGCTCTTCTTGCTCGGCTTCCCATGCCCCTTTGTCCGCGCGCAAGGCGGCAAAAGCGGCGTTGGCTTCCTCCAGAAGGCGTTGACGACGATAGGACTCGACGGCCTCATCGAGCACCGTTTGCATCTTCTTGCCGGTCTGTTCCGCCAGCTTTTGCAGAGTCTCCTTGGATTTGACGCTAATCCGCACCGTGGCACTCGCCATTGGGTTCACCTCTGGCTTTTTGTATACAGAATTGTCACAATTTTGTCAACACTCAATTCAGTGGAACAAGCGCACAGGTTCGAGTAGACTAACCAGTGAAAACTGAGGGAGGTGTCTATGAGAAGACTGATCTGCCTATTGGGAGTTGCGGTGTGGACTGGAGCCGCGGGAGCACAAGGGCTGTCGGCTCCAAGCTTCGAGCCGGTCTCCGCGCTGTTCTATCTGGATCTTTCTGAGCTCAATGGGCTTTTGGAGCAAAACAGCTTTCCCAAGATCGCTTCGCCCGTCGCTCTGACGGGCAGCTGGACGCGCGTGCGCGCACTCGACTGGCTCCCCCTGGGCTTGTCCATTGCCGAGGGCTCGTTCGAAGCAGAACGTGGAGAGCGCCGGGTGGGTTTTAATCTCTTTTATTTCAGCGCGTTTGTAGATCGTCGGTGGGTACTCTCAGAAAGAATCCCCGCGCTGCGGGCTTTTGCGAGCGGCGGAGTGGGCGTGGGCACGGCAACGTTGCTCTTGGGAGTGCGTGCTATAGCCGGAGACAAGCTCGAAAATATCTTACAGAAGGCGCACGACACGCTCTTGAGAAAGATCTTCTTCTCAATAATTCCCCGCGTGGGGATCGAGTTTGTGCTCACAAACGCGATCACTCTGAGGGCGTCAGTGGGATATATTTGGGCGCCGTGGTCTGGGGCGTGGGAGCACTTTTCTGAACGAGTCTCTGGGCCGCCCAGGGATTTTAGCGGGTTTTTAGTTGAGTTCACGATCTCGTATAAGATGGGCGCTGGCTTGGGGTTCTGATCCAGCCTGTCGCAGTCTTCGTGTAGCATCGCCGGATGCGAGCAAAGCTCAGAGCGACTTGATGGAGATACTCTTCGCGTCCGGCTAAAGCTATACCATCATGACAGATCTCCAGGGCGAGGGCGTTGGCATGAGCGAGCTGCTCCAGAAATTGCTTTGTGCCAAAAACGACGGGTTGGACGATGCCCTCCGGATCGAGGCGCGCGACGCGATCGTAGCCTACAAAGAACTCTATAGAGGGCGTATCGAGGATGACGCAGATATCGGCGTCACTGTGGTGATAATAATCGCCTCTCGCAAGGGAGCCAAAGAGGATCAACGCTGCCGGACGCAGATCTCTTTGAGCGCGCCTCACAAAGCGCTCCAGGGCTGCGAGGTGCTTATATCCCTGCAATCTGCGTTTCCACAAAGGCCACGATATCCTGCGCACGGCGCACCGCCTCCTGGGCTGTAGGCTTATCATAATAATCCATAGGGGCTCCTTGGGCAAAGCCATTGGGGTATCGTGTGGGGATGTAGTACCGATCCAGAAGGCGAGCTGCAGCGAGAATCTTCCGTTGGCGCACTCCTGCGGCCCTGAGCAATTGGAGCACAGAATGGCCCAGCTCAACTCGTCCTTGGCTCTCCAAGAGAGCTTTGGCAGCGAGTTCTGCTGCCTGTTGGGCAGCGAAGCAGGCGTCCTCGTAAAACTGCCCTTGGATGGCCCACTGAGCCGACTCGAGCTTGCGCTTGGCTTGGCGCAACCAGTCCCGATGGCGTCTCATAAGCAGACTCCTAGCGTCGCCCGATGAGCTGCATAAATTCAGCGCGAGTGCGCGGGTCCCTTCTGAAGATGCCCTTCACTGCGCTGGTCACAAGATGGGCGTCTTTCTGAAGCTCTCGCATGGCCATGCACAAGTGAAAGCCCTCGACGACGACCCCGACCCCCTTGGGCGCGAGGGCTTCCATCAAGAAATCGGCGATCTCCTCGGTGAGGTTCTCTTGGAGTTGGAGCTTCTTCGAGAAGTGTTCGACGATCTGAGGGATCTTGCTCATCCCGATCACTCGACCGTTGGGGATGTACCCGACGTGGGCTTTCCCAAAGAACGGCAGAATATGATGCTCACAGAGCGAGTAGAACAGAATATCTCTGACGACGATCATCTGGTCGTGGGTGACGGGGAAGATCGCCCCAGAGACAATCTCTTTTGGATTTTGGCGGTAGCCCGCGGTGAGCGATTCCAGCATCTCGAGGAAGCGCCGAGGTGTCTCACGCAAACCATCACGGTTGGGGTCTTCCCCAATATGGGCCAGCAAGCGTCGCACAAGCTCCGTCATCTCCCTAGGTCTTCTCACAAGGCTCACCTAGGAGTAGCATAGCAGAGAGTGGATTTGACAGGCAAATGGCCGATCCTTTACGATTTAGGGGAAAAGGGGGGTAGATATGCACTGCACGCGACGTCAGTTTCTACAAGGCATCGGAGCTATAGCGGGTTTGGGTTGGCTGATGGGGTTGGTAGGATGCGGGCCTGCGCAGCCCTCTGGGCCGATTAAGATCGGGACACTGTTCGATTATACAGGTGCGCTTGCGGAATTTGGCCCGCCCCTGCGCAATGCCGCGGATTTGGCAGCCAAGCACATCAACGAAGCTGGCGGGCTCTTGGGAGGGCGTAAGCTCGAGCTGATCCACGAGGATGCAGGCACAACCGCTTCTATCGGGATAGATCGCGCGAAGAAGCTCGTCGGCGTTGATAAAGTTCCAGCGATCGTTGGGGCACTGGCAAGCGGCGTAACAGTCCCTGTAGCGCAGACTGTTACCATCCCCAGCAAAGTAGTCCAGATCTCGCCGGCCTCCACATCACCCTTAATCACTTACTTGCCTGCAGATGAAGGGCAGGATTTTCTCTTCAGGACTGTCCCATCGGACGCACTCCAAG
>JAPWVB010000060.1 GCA_028275205.1 Candidatus Acetothermia bacterium | reverse complement strand
TGGCCCCAAGATCGAGGTGGAGTTTGAAATTGGCGAGGTCGTGGAGATCATTGAGGGGCCGTTTGCGGACTTCACCGGCTCGATCGTGGAGCACGATAAAGAGCGCGAGATCGCCACGGTCGTCGTCAAGATCTTCGGGCGCGAGACGCGCGTGGATTTGCCGTTTGAGAGCATTCAGAAGATCTGAGGAGCGTGACTGGGAATGGCTGCAAAGAAGCAGGTTGTTGCTGTGGTGAAGCTCCAATTGCCCGCGGGGCAAGCGACCCCCGCTCCCCCGGTCGGGCCAGCGCTCGCAGAACACAAGATCAACATTGCTGAGTTTTGTAAAAGATTCAACGACGCTACCAAGAATGAAGAGAAGGGGTTGATCATCCCAGCGCAGATCACTATCTACGCGGACCGATCGTTTGATTTTGTGTTGAAGAAGCCGCCAGCAAGTGAGCTGCTCAAGCGAGCAGCGGGCGTCCCCAAGGGTTCCGGCCAGCCCAACACCGTTAAAGTGGGCAAGATCACCCTGGAGCAGCTGCGGCGCATCGCGGAGATCAAGATGGCTGATATGAACGTGAACTCCATCGAGGCAGCGATGAAGACCCTCACGGGGACGGCGCGCAACATGGGCATCGAGATCGTGGAGAGCTAGGAGAGATTTATGGAGCGCAGCAAACGCTATCTTGCCGTACGAGAGAAAGTCGACCGCACGCGGTTCTATACCGTAGACGAAGCGATCAAACTTCTCAAAGAGTGTGCGACGGCGAAATTCGACGAGTCTGCTGATGCTGCATTTCGCTTAGCGGTCGACCCCAAGAAGAACGAGCATCGCATTCGCGGAACGGTGACGCTCCCTCATGGGGCGGGAAAGACCGTCAGGGTGCTGGCATTTGCCAAGGGTGACAAGCTCAAGGAGGCCCAAGAGGCGGGGGCGGACTACGTGGGGGGCGAAGATCTCGCGAAGAAGATCGAAGGGGGTTGGCTGGAATTTGACCGCGTGGTGGCCACGCCCGATATGATGGGGGTTGTCAGTAAGTTGGGGAAGATCTTAGGGCCACGGGGGCTTATGCCCAGCCCCAAGTCGGGCACGGTCACGCCCGATATCGGGACGGCGGTGAAGGAGCTCAAGCGGGGCAAGCTCGAGTTCCGCCTCGACGAGTACGGGAATATTCACTCGTCGTTTGGGCGGTGCTCGTTCACGGTCGAGCAATTGAAAGAGAATTTGATCGCCTTGACAGCAGCTATATTAGAGGAGAAGCCCGCGGATATCAAAGGGCGTCTGATCAAATCGGTGACGATCAGCTCGACGCTGGGTCCGGGGATCAAAGTCGATCCCGATGACTTGCAGAAGCTAGTTGCGGCCAGGCAGCTCTAGGGGGAATTGGGTATGCCTACAGCGGAGAAAGAGCAAGCTATCAGTGTGCTCGAAGAGCGCTTGAGGAGATCGAAGGCCATTGTCTTTTCGGATTTTCATGGGTTGACGGCCGCAGAGATGGTCGAGCTGCGTCGAGAGTTTCGCAAACATGGGTTGGAGTACCGTGTTGTGCGGAACACGTTGGCGCGGCTGGCTGCCGAGCGCGTGGGCATCAAAGATACGGATCAGTACTTCCGTGGCCCCACAGGGCTCTGTATTAGTTATGACGACCCAGCGTTGGCGTTCAAGATCGCTCAAGCGCTCACGAAGAAGTTCGAACGCTATAAGATCAAGGGCGGCGTCATGGAGGGCGTGGTGGTCAGCGCTCAGGAAGTGGAACAACTCGCCACTCTGCCCAGCCGCCACGAGCTGCTTGGGATGTTAGTGAACACGTTGCAAGCGCCGATTCAGCAATTAGCCAGCGTGCTCAATGCACTGCTGCGCGATCTAGTTGGCGTCTTAGATGAAGTGCGCAAGAAGCGTGAGGGGGAGCAGCAGACACCCCCAGCGTCTTCATGAAAGAGACTGAAATCCTTGGGAGGGATTACGTATGGCCGTGAATATCCAAGACATAGTGGCGACGGTCGAGCAGATGACCGTCAAGGAGTTGTCGGAGCTAGTCAAAGCCCTGGAAGAGAAGTTTGGCGTGAAGGCCTCCGCGGGCGTGCCCATGATGATGGCGCCTATGCCCGGCGCGGCGGCCGGGGCTGGAGGAGCGGCGGCGACCGCGGAGAAGACGACGTTCAAAGTCGTGCTCAAGAACGCGGGCCAGCAGAAAGTCCAGCTCATCAAAGTCGTCAAAGATATTACCGGGAAGGGCCTCAAGGAGAGCAAGGACTTGGTAGACCATGTTCCTGCGGTCATTAAGGACGGGCTCAACGAAGAAGAGGCCAATAAGATTAAAGAGCAGCTAGTCGCTGTCGGAGCCGAGGTCGAGATCCAATAGTCGGGCGAGTCTGTCTCGTTCATCAAGTGTGGCTGGGTGAGGGCGCGACCAGCGCTCTGCGCCCTGGTGTCTATTCCCATCCGTGTGAGGGTTAAAGGAGGGTTATGCGCGCACGACGCTCCTGGGGCCGTGTTGGCCACGCCATGGAAATTCCCTATCTGTTGCGGGACCAGAAGCGCTCCTATGAGTGGTTTTTAAACGAAGGGATCGCTCAGCTCATCCGCGAGATCAGCCCTATCAAGGGTGAGGGTCGCGAGGGGCTTGAGCTCGAACTCAAGGACCCCCGCCTCGTCCCTCCTCCTTACTCTGAGCAAGATTGCAAGGACAAGAACTTGACGTATGCTGCTACGCTGCGCGTCAAAGGGATTCTCAAACAGAACGGCAAAAAGATCCGCGAAGACGAGCTGTACATCGCTGATATCCCTCTGATGACCGCGCGGGGGACGTTCATCATCAACGGTTCGGAGAACGCTTTAGTCAATCACTTGACGCGCTCGCCAGGGGTCTATTTCACCAAAGAAGGGCCTACAGAGTATCGCGCTCAGATCCTCCCCGATTACGGAGCGTGGCTGGAGTTCGTGCTTGATACGAAGAAGGAGCGCGTCGTCGCCCAGCTTGACCGCAAGGGCAACATCCCCCCAACCGTGCTCTTGCGGGCCCTCGGCTACACCACGGCTGATATCTATAAGCTCTACTCTGTTGTGCTCAATCCCATTACGGCGGAGAAACTCGCGCGCTTTGTGGACTGCACGATCACCGAGCCCATTACCAACGGCAAGGTCATCGCCCGCGAGGGCGACCGCTTGACCCCGGATCTCATCGAGCAGATCGTGCGGGCTCAGCCGCCGCGCGTCCATTGCCTTGACCGATACATCCAGCGCAGCCTCGACGAGGATAAGACGACTTCTGCGGAAGCGGCTCTCGATCTGATCTATCGCAAGCTTCGTGGGGCGGAGCGCCCCACCCAGAAGACCAAGCAAGACTTCTTCATCAATCTCTTCTTCAATCCTGAGACGTTCAGCCTCTCGCGAGTCGGGCGGTTTATGGTGAATAAGAAATTGGGCTTGGATCGCCCTGAGCACGATACAGTCCTGCATAAAGAGGAGATCGCGCTCACCCTCAAACGCCTCCTTGAGGTGCCCACCAATCCCCTGCTGATCGACGACAAAGATCACCTGGCGAACAAGCGGGTCGAGACCCCCGGCGAGACCGCATATAATAGATTACGTGAAGGCTTGCGCCGCATGGCCCGCCTCACCCAAGATCGTCTCAGCAAGTCCACTCTTGAGGAAGAAGAGGAGCCCCTGCGCAATCTCATCAGTGGGCGCATCGTCCAAGCCGCTCTCAATAAGCTCTTCTATGTGGGGCGGCTCTCGCAGTTTTTGGAGCAGACCAATCCCCTCACCGAGCTGACCCATAAGAGGAGGCTCTCGGCGCTGGGGGGCAGCATGAGCAAGCGCCGCGCCAAGATCGAGGTGCGCGACGTCCACCCGTCGCACTATGATCGCATCTGCCCCATCGAGACTCCGGAAGGCCAGAATATCGGGCTGATCACGAGCATGGCCACCTATGCGCGCATCAACGAGTATGGCTTCCTCGAAGCGCCCTATCGGGTGGTCAAGAACGGCAAGGTCACCAACGAGATTCGCTATCTCATGGCCGATGAAGAGGAACGCTATAAGATCGCTCCTGCGACTGTCCCCCTCGATAAAGACGGGAAGATCATCCCCAAGGAGGTCGAGATCCGCACAGGGCGCGAGAATATTCGCGTGGTGCCGCGTGAAGAGGTCGATTTCATAGAAGTCTCCCCCTCGGCCTTGGTGAGCGTCTCCGCCTCGCTCATCCCGTTCTTGGAGCACGATGATTCGAACCGCGCGCTCATGGGCGCGAACATGCAACGGCAAGCAGTGCCCTTGCTCAAACCCCAAGCGCCCTATGTGGGCACGGGCATGGAGGCCAAGGTCGCTCGCGACTCCGGGATGCTCGTCATCGCTGAAGAAGATGGGGTTGTCTCGTACGTCGACGCCCAGAAGATCGTTGTGAAATCAGGGCGGAAAGAGCACGTCTATCAGCTCATCACGTTTGACCGCTCCAATCAAGATACACTCGTCCATCAGCGCCCCATCGTATCCGTTGGCCAGAAGGTCAAGAAGGGGGAGATCTTGGCCGATGGGCCTGCGACTGACCATGGCGAGCTCGCGCTGGGAGCGAATGTCTTGGTCTGCTTCTTGCCCTTTGAGGGGTATAACTACGAAGACGCGATCGTGATCAGTGAGCGCCTCGTGCGCGAAGATATCCTCGACTCGATTCACATCCAAGAGTATGAAGTGCGCGCCGAGGAGACCAAGCTCGGCCCCGAGGAGATCACAGACGATATCCCCGATTTGAGCAAAGAAGAATTAAGGAACTTGGACGAAGATGGGGTCGTGCGCGTGGGGACTGAGGTGAAGATGGGGGATATTCTCGTGGGCAAGATCACCCCGCGTGGCGAGACCGAGCCCACCCCCGAGGAGCGCATCTTCAAATCTATCTTTGGGGAGCGCTCTCGCAACGTGCGCAACACGTCCTTGCGGTTGCCACCCTCGACCGAAGGGGGCAAAGTGATTCGGGTGAAGAAGTTCTCGCGCGATAAGGGCGATGAACTTGAGCCTGGCGTCAATCAACTCGTGAAAGTCTATGTAGCCCAACGCAAGAAGATCTCTATAGCGGATAAGCTTGCAGGGCGCCATGGCAACAAGGGGGTCATCGCCAAGATCCTCCCTGTCGAAGATATGCCCTTCTTGCCCGATGGCACTCCCGTGGATATGATCCTCAACCCCTTGGGTGTGCCGTCGCGCATGAACTTGGGCCAAGTCTTTGAGGCCCATCTGGGATGGCTGGCCCATCTCAAGGGCGAATATATGGCCTCACCGGTCTTCGACGGCGCCCAAGAAGATCAAATCTTGACCGAGCTCTACCAAGAGCGCGCCAAGCGCGGGCTGGCCGAGGGCGATAATCCCTCTTATCCTATGGGCAAGGTCATCCTGCGCGATGGGCGCACCGGCGAGCCGTTCGAGCATCCCGTGACTGTGGGCTATATGTATATGCTCAAGCTGGAGCATATCGCCAACGAGAAGATCCATGCGCGTTCCGTAGGGCCGTACTCGCTGATCACGCAGCAGCCGCTTGGGGGGAAGGCTCAGATGGGCGGGCAGAGATTGGGCGAGATGGAAGTGTGGGCATTAGAAGCCTACGGTGCGGCATCTACGTTGCAAGAGATGCTCACGCTCAAGAGCGATGACACTCGTGGTCGCGTCCAGCTCTATAAAGCGATCTTTAAGGGCGAAGAATTCCCCAAGCCGGGGCTGCCGGAGTCCTTCAAAGTCTTAGTCAAAGAGCTGAAGAGCTTGGGCTTGAGCATCCGGGCCTACGATGACAAAGACCACGAGATCGATCTGGACTGACTATGGAGACCGAGCGCTCGGCCGGCGTGATCGTCTTTCGGGACGGCCCTGCCGGCCGCGAGTATTTACTGTTGCGCAGTGCCAGTGGAGGTCATTGGGGCTTTCCTAAAGGGCGCGTGGAGCCCAACGAGGATGAAGCGACTGCGGCTTTGCGCGAACTTCACGAAGAGGCTGGGATTGACGTGGAGCTCGTGCCTGGCTTTCGTGAGGTAATTCGCTACGAATTCACGCGCGGGTCGAAGCCTCTCCACAAAGAAGTCATCTATTTTTTGGGGCGCGCGCGCTCGTTCGACGTGAAGCTCTCCGGGGAGCATAAAGATTTCTTGTGGGCGTCCTATAAGCGGACGCGCCAGCGGCTCAGCTACGAGAACGCTCAGGAGCTCTTAGATAAAGCTGAGAGATTCCTTAGCGTCTGAGCAGCTGTTTGATGGGCTGGCGCAGCTCTTCCGGGAAGCAGAGACGATCTTGGATGAACGTCTTGTTGCGCAGGGCCCCGATCACATCGGACGCTTGGGCCAACTCGATCAGCTCTCCCGCGTCGTTCACCAGGAAGATATTCTCGCCGACCGCCCCGCTGGTCCACAGGTATCGGTCGGTGTAGGGGTCATCGCTGACCCGGTCTAAGACCACATAATAGTTAGGGTCAAAGCCGGCGCGTGCGGCAAGCTCGCGCAACTGCTCTGCCCACGCGGTGAATTCCTCCAGGGGCATATCGAGGGTTTTAAAGAGCCGTCGGCTCCAAAACCGCTGAGCCAGATCAGCGAGGATGGGATCGTCGCTCTCTTGCCACGCTTGGAGTGTCCAGAGCAAGGAAGTGTCATCCGAGCTCAGGTGATCTTCGAGAGTGAGCGTCTGGGGATCTGTGAGAAGCTTTTTCAGTGGGGTGGGCGCGGGAAGGCTATGCCCACTCTGGAGGAGTTCGGAAGCCCTCTGGAGGATCTTGCGCACCATGACGTCAGCCGCGCGGGCCGTCTTGTGATGATAGACTTGCTGGTACATATAACAGCGCGCGAGCACGTACCCCTCGGCGGCGTGCAGCCCCTTGCGCAAGTCTATTGCTAGTTCCCAATCGTCGCGCTGCTCGACCAAGCGCAAGCTATGGATGAGCCAGTTCACATCGAAGTACCCATAGGTCACGCCGGTGCACAGGCTGTCTCTCAGCAGATACTCCATGCGATCGACGTCGAGCTGGCTGGAGAGGAGCTTCACGGCAAACGCTGGCTGGAACGTTCTTTGGAAGAGCTGGACGATCTGCTGGGGGTAGTTGGGATTGGTTCTCACCAAGACATCATGCACAGCGCTGTCTGGGTCGCTGACGATGCGCACCGTCCAGTCTTCGTGGGGGATGTGCGTGAACTCTTCCAAGAGATGCGAGAACGGCAAATGTCCCAGATCGTGCAAGAGGGCTGCTGCCAATAAGAGCTCGCGATGATCGTCCAGGATGCGCTGCAGGGCGGGCGGG
>JAPWVB010000006.1 GCA_028275205.1 Candidatus Acetothermia bacterium | reverse complement strand
CTTCGCCGAGCACAGCGAAGCTGATTCCAGCGTGTTGCAAGATCTTCACGACGCTGCGCGCGATCTTCTGCGTTCTGGGATCGAACGACGCCGCACAGCCGACGAAGAAGAGATACTCAAACCTCTCCCCGCCTGCGGCACCCCTCTCCGTTGACGGGGAGGGGTTGGGGCTGAGGGTTGCCACAACTGGCACCTCCAGGCCCTTCATCCACGCTAAGCGTTCGGATGTTGGCATGTTCCAGGGATTGCCGCGGCCGTCCAGGCCCTTGAAGACATCGGTGAAGCCCGCAGGGTATTTGTCTTGGAGCATCACCTCGTTGCGGCGCAGCTCGAGAATCTTATTGAGCGGGTCAATGTAGACCGGGCAGACTTCGACGCAAGCCATACATGTCGTGCACGCCCAGATCTCCTCGGGCTTGATCGAGTAGCCGATGATCTGTTTCTGCTCCTTGGGCTTGCCGAAGGCTGGAAACTCTTCGTTGGCATGGGCACGAAGCTCTAAGATGATCTCGCGCGGGGAGAGGATCTTCCCCGACAGATGCGCGGGGCAGTTGGCTTCGCACCGCCCGCACTCGGTGCAGCTCGCTAGATCTAAGAGATCCTTGCGCGTTAAGTCTTTTATAGTTTGGAAGCCAAGAACTTCGTTGCGCTCAAACGCGCCCTCGACATCGAGAACTTCTAATCTTCCGCGCGGGCGCAGCTCTTGGAAGAAGAGATTGACCCCGGCTGAGAGAATGTGCATCACTTTGGGAGCGTAGGGCAAGTACGCAATCCAGCCCAATGCTAAGAATGCGTGCACCCACCAGAGCGTAAGGTGCCACTGGCGCAGCGTCTCAACGGAAAATCCCTGCACCCATTGGGAGATCGCAAACCCCACGGGCGACCAGCGCGGATTATACGCGAGCTCCGAGGCTGTGGCCGCTAGACGCAAGCCCTCGACGACAAAGCCCGTCACGCCAATCAACAAAAGCCACAGGGGCAGCGCCAAGTCCAACGGCTTCCACGTAAGCTGCGGGGGCTTGATCCCATAGCGCCGGATGAGCGCCCAGATCAAACCTACCAGGAAGAGCGCGCCCAGCGTGTCTAAGATCAGCTCATACCCCAAGAAGAACGACCCCACCCAAAAGCCGTGCTCCCGCCCCAAGATCTTCTGAAAGAGATCGTACTCGATCGTCACGATGACCGTGCCGATGAACAGCACGATAAAGCCCCACATGATCAAAAGGTGCATCACGCCAGCCGAGGCATCGTGGCGCACGATCGTGCGATTCGTCGCGATGCTCGCTATCGCCATGCTCAGTTTTTCCCATAATGGGCGCACGGTGAACGAGACTTTCTTGCCCATCAGGATTCTGCGCACATGGCGATAGATGCCATACGCAAAAATCACGATAGCTACGAAAGCTATCAGATAGAAGATGAGCTCCCCAAGGGGCGAGATGTTCCAGAAGACTTCGCGTGTGGCCACGGTGTCACTCCTTTGCATTGCGTGCTCTTGAGCGAGAGTTTACCGCAGACTTATCGAGCGCGTCAAATAATTTGGCGATGATCTTTTGATTGGCTGAGGGGAAGGCATATCGAGGGAGATCGCTGGGCCTGACCCACGCCCACGCGGTGCACTCTTGGCAGCGCGGCCGACCCCCAGCGTAATATCCCCAAAAGACGTACAGCGTAACGGTGAAATGCGAGTAGCCGTGCCGCACCGTCATAAAGTGTCGCAGGTCGCGCACGCGCACGTTGACCTCTTCAAAGATTTCGCGTCGGACGCAATCTTCTAGAGATTCATTGAGCTGGCGCTTGCCGCCGGGAAACTCCCATAGCCCCCCTAAGAGCCCCTCGTCGGGTCTCTTTGTGATGAGAATTTTGTCGCCCTTCCAGATGATCCCCACGGCGACATCGTAGTGGGGCTTGGCGCGGGCGTGCGGGCGCACGGGAAGCTCGCTTTGAATGCCGAGCCGTTGCGCCTCGCAAAGCTTTGCGAGCGGGCAGATGAGACACTTCGGCCGACGAGCAACACAGATCGTCGCGCCCAGGTCCATCAGGGCTTGGTTGAAGAGTCCGGCTTGCCCTGGGGGCAGGAGCTTCCGCGCAAGCTCTTCGAGCTCTCTGTGAGTCTGTGCTTGACGAATAGCGAAGAGTCGAGACAAGACGCGCCGCACGTTGGCGTCCACGACCGGCTCATCTTGGCCGAACGCGATGCTCACTATGGCCCCGGCGGTGTAGCGCCCGATGCCCGGCAGCTTTAGAAGCTCTTCGCGGCTTTGCGGGATTTCCCCGCCGTAGTCGCGCAGCACGATCTGGGCGGCTCTGTGGAGATGGCGCGCGCGGGCGTAGTACCCCAGCCCCTCCCATGCCTTGAGCACTTCATCGAGTGGAGCTTGGGCGAGCTTTCTCAAGGTCGGAAACTTTTTGAGAAATTTTTGATAATACTGGCGCACGCGCTCCACTTGGGTCTGCTGGAGCATAATCTCGGAGATCAAGATATGATAAGGGTCGTGGGTCGCGCGCCACGGCAGATCGCGCTGATGGCGGCTGTACCACGTGAGAAGCGCTTTTCTGATAGACTCTTTAAGCTGTGGGGGCATTGAGGAGGTCGCGCGGAGGTAAGCCCTCTTCTTCGCGGCAGAGCAGCTCCCAGAAGACCTTCATGCGATAGCGCGGCGTCTCTTTGAACATCTCTGCGATCCTCTTGCGCACCTTCGTCGTGAGATAATAGACGGACTGCAGGGGGTTGTGCAGCGCGGGCCAGTGGAGATAGACATATTCTCTGCGCATGAGATCTTCGAGGCCCTCAAGCAGTTCCTCGGGAGGGCGGCCCAAGCGCTGCTCCAGCCGCAGGACGCTCGCCGCCCCATCATGCCAGAGCGAGTGCAGAAGCTCTGCCTCCAGCCGGAGCAACTCCTCTTTGGGCAACTTGCTGATGGTGCTCATAATCGCTCACATAGTTATAACACCACCGGGAGCTCGCTGTCAAGGGCCTAGAAGCGATTGACGATGGGCATGCGCCAGTCGCGCCCAAACGCCCTGGGAGTGATCTTTGGCCCGATGGGGGCTTGACGACGTTTATACTCATTCTTTCTGATGAGGGCGATGATATCCTTCACGATGCCCTCGGATATGCCGAGGGCCTGAGCGATCTCCTGAGGGCTTTGGTTGCGCTCGATATGGGCTTCGAGGACGCGGTCCAGATCGCGATAGGGCGCGGGCAGGTCAGCTTCATCAGTCTGATTGGGGCGCAGCTCCGCCGTCGGCGCTCGCTCGAGAATAGTTTGAGGGATGACTTCGCCTTGGGCATTGCGCCAGCGCGCAAGCTGATAGACCCTCGTCTTGGTCACGTCCTTAAGCACACAAAATCCCCCGGCCATGTCCCCATAGAGCGTCGCGTATCCCAGGGCGAGCTCGCTCTTGTTGCCCGCGGTCAGGACGAGTGCGTTCAGTTTATTCGAGATCGCCATCCACAGCAGGGCGCGCAGGCGCGCTTGGATGTTCTCTTCGGTCGCATCGGGCTTCGTGTGGGCCAAGACGGGGCCGAGCGAGCGCAGCGCCGCATCGTAGAGCGCGTCTATGTCGAGCGTCATCAGTCTGATATTGAGATTCTGGGCGAGCTGCTGCACGCCGTGGCGACTGACCTCAGAAGTGAACCGCGAGGGCAGGAAGACCCCGAGGACGTTTTCAGCGCCCAGGGCATCTACAGCAATACACGCGACAAGCGACGAATCAATACCCCCTGACAGCCCGATGATGACTTTGGTAAAGCCGTTCTTGCGCACGTAATCCCTGGTAGCGAGCACGAGCGCCCGATAGATCTCCTCGGCTTCGGGAAGGGAGGGCTCTAGGCGCGGGACTATCTTCTGGGCGGGATAGCGCCCTACAGCTCTGGGCAATCTCACGGCATCGGCTGGCGCGGCCGCGCGGGACGGGAGCGCAAGATCAACAATCAAGAGATCTTCTTCAAAAGCTTTGGCGCGGGCGACGATCTTTCCGTCTCTGTCGCCGATGAGGCTCTGGCCGTCGAAGACGAGCTCATCTTGGCCACCCACGAGATTGCACATGGCAATAGCGACGCGCTCTTCTACCGTGCGCTTGATCAGCAGAGAGTGTCGCTGAGCGCTCTTGCCGATCTCATAGGGCGACGCGGAGATATTAACAATCATCTGAGCGCCAGCGCGCGCTTGGGCGGCGATCGGCCCATTGGGGCGCCACAGATCCTCGCAGATCGTCACCCCAAATATAAGATTCCCATCAGTAAAGACCCGAAAATCTTCGCCAGGACTGAAGTAGCGCACTTCGTCGAAGACCCCATAATTGGGCAAGCAGTGCTTGCGATAGATCCCCATCAGTTGCCCATCGCAGATGACAGCCGCTGCGTTGTATCTTCGTTCTCCTTGGTCTTCGACGAACCCCACGATGGCGACCAGGTCGCGCACGTGTGGGATGAGGCTGTGGAGAGCCTTGTGGGTTTCGTGAAGAAAATCTCTTCGGAAGACGAGATCTTCCGGAGGGTAGCCGGTGAGGGTCAGTTCCGGGAACGCGAGGATATCAACGCTTTCGGCGCGGGCGCGCTCAAGATACTCTAACACTTTCTTGCGATTGCCTTCCAGATCGCCCACGGTCGTATTGATCTGGGCCAGACCGATCCGAACATTCATAGAGCTATCTTAATCTGCGGAGATTCCTTCGACAAGCTCATGGCCGCGCTCCGTTGGTCGCACCCACAACACACTATAGCCCATCTGAGCCAGATCATTAACCGAGATCGGCGGTGCGGAATGCCACCCCGCATAGTACGTGGGACCACTGCCGCTCATGCCCCACAGCTCAGGATGAAGCTGCGCGACAGTGTGAGCGAGCGCGCGCAGCGCAGGACAGAGCATAGAAGCAGCTTCTTCAAGATCGTTCACACAGTCTATGTCTTTGAAGAATCGCGGGGGAGCGGGACGCCACCCTTGCTCCACAAGCGCGTCGTATTGGCGATAGACAGCTTCAGTCATCAGTGAACAGTCTGGGCGCACCAAAAGAAATTGATAGTTCTGTAGCTTTGGCGCAAGCCGCGTGAGCACTTCGCCTCGGCCGCGCCCCCGGCAGAGCCCACCTATCAGAAAATACGGGACATCGCTCCCCAGCTCCTGTGCGAGCGCGTGGAGCTGCGCATCATCGAAGCGTAGCTCAAAGAGCGCGTTGAGCCCCACCAATGTTGCTGCGGCGTCGCTGGAGCCGCCGCCAAGGCCCGCTCCCACGGGAATGCGCTTCTCTAGATGAATGCGCACGCCCCCTCTCGCCCCAGCGCGAGCAAGCACAAGCTCTGCTGCACGATAGACAAGATTTTCTCGCCCCGTGGGGAGCGCCCAGGGGCTTGTGATCTCTAAATAAATCTTCTGTTCTTCCACGGGCTCTAGACGCACCGTGTCGAAGAGATCTATACTCTGAAAGAGCGTCTCGATCTCGTGGTAGCCGTCGAGGCGCTTGCCCACGATGCGCAAGCCCAGATTGATCTTGGCAAAGGCCTTAACGACGACCCTCGCTGCGCTCATAGACGAGGCGCCCTCGGACGATTACCGCGCGCACGAAGCGCCTCTCGTGTCCGATAAAGTACGGGATCTGTTTGTAATTCTCTAAATCTAAGAGCACGAGATCAGCGTGCTTGCCCGGCTCTAGGCTCCCAGTGAGATGGGCACGGCGCAGGGCTGCTGCCGCGTTGAGCGTCGCCGCAGTCAGCGCTTCTTCGATAGTCATGCGCATCTTGAGCACTGCCAGGGCGATCATAAAAAACATAGAATAGATCAGACACGTTCCGGGGTTAAAATCTGTGCCCAAGGCGACAGCTAAGCCCGCGTCTATCATTCTGCGGGCCGGGGCGTACTCAGCGTTGAGCGAAAACGCCGTCCCCGGCAGCAACACCGCAATCACCCCGGAGCTTTTCATCGCGGCGATCCCGCGCTCAGAAACGTGCAAGAGATGATCTGCTGAAGTTGCGCCCAGCTCCCCAGCGAGCTCCGCTCCCCCAAGCGGGCTCAGCTCGTCAGCGTGAATTTTTAATCCCAGCCCAGCCCGCCGACACGCTTGGAGAATCTCTCGGCTCTCGTCAAGCTCGAAGAAGCCTCGCTCGCAGAAGATATCGCCAAACTCAGCAAGCTTCTCAGTCTGCACACGGGGCAGCATCTCCTCAATGATCTCTCGGATGTACTGAGACTTTTCGACCCCGGCGGGCACGGCGTGCGCCCCGCAGAACGTGGGCACGACCTCGATGGGCATCGTCTCTTGGAGTCTCTTTATAACGCGCAGGAGCTTTAGCTCGCTCTCGGTGTTCAGCCCGTAGCCGCTCTTGATCTCAACGGTCGTCGTCCCCAAGCGAATCATCTCAGAGAGAAATCTTTTGGAGAACTCATAGATCTGATCTTCGGAGGCGCTCTGGACTCTCTCGACCGTGGTGAGGATGCCCTTGCCGTACTTTTCGCCCTGGCAGCGCGCTAAGAATTCATCCTCGCGGGTGCCGTAAAAGACGGCGTGGGTGTGGGGGTCTACCAAGCCGGGGATCACCACGCCGCCTTGGGCGTCGAACGTCTCGTGGGCTGTGGGAGGATGCGACATCGGGCCGATCTCAGTGATCGTATCGTTCTCGATCTTCACATAGACGTCGTGCACGACGGTGAGCTGGCCATGCGCCAGCCCCGCGCGGGCTTGCCTGCCCTCTGGCGTGACGAGCTGTCCAATATTGACAATCACGCTCTGAGCCACGATGGGGGCTCTCCTTGTACAGCGACGGGCGGATCTTGGGTGAAATCGAGCAAGGCGTAGCTTTGCGGGCTCATGGGCTCGTTGGTGAGCACGATGAGATCGGCTTGCTCACCGAATTTCTCTAAGACATCCTCGCGGCGCACAAGAGCTAAGCTCACGCCTACGAGTGGGCGTCCGCTGGCCTCGTAGAACATCTGATACGATTGGCTTGCGGGCATGTGAATCTCGATCGTGCCGGCGCTGCTAACGCACGCCCGAGGGGCGGCTTGCGTCGCTCGCACGATCAGCCCGTAGGGGCCGGGGAGACAGCGCTCCAGCGCGCGGCGCAGCCGCGGCAGCACCGGAACTGTATACAGCCGAAATTCCGTGATGCTGCTGATATAGAGCGCCAGCGGTTTGTCATCGGGATAGAGCGCCCGCACCCGCGCTACGAGATTTTTATTAAACGCATCCCCGCCGAGAATATAAGAGACTTCCGTGGGGAAGACTACGAGCCGGCCCTCGCTCACCGCGGGCGCGATCTTGTCAAACTCCTCCTTCGGAAGGACCTTCCCCATCTGGAACTCGATTACTTGCGCTCCCATGAGACCTCTCACCGAGGAGAGGAGCAGATGTGCTCAACCCTCCCAAGTCTTTATTTTGCTTGCTTGGAGCGAGTTTGTCAAGGGGCTTTGCTGAGCACCCGGAGCTTGGCGCTGCGCGCCCGCGGGTTCTGCGCGCACTCTTCCGACGATGGGCGGATCGGCCCCCGGATCTGCTCGGCTTGGCCCGCTTTGAGTCGCTCCCGAAAGAATCTCTTCACTATGCGATCTTCGAGCGAGTGGAACGAGATGACGACGCAGCGCCCGCCAGGGGCAAGGCGCTCAAACCCCACCGTGAGAGCTCTCTGGAGATTGTCGAGCTCATCGTTGACAGCGATGCGCAGGGCTTGGAAGACGCGCGTCGCCGGATGAATGCGAGACTTGCGGCGCACGGCCGCAGGGATACTTTGCTCAATGACTCTTACAAGCTCCGTCGTCGTCTCGATGGGATGCTGGCGACGCTCGCGCACGATAGTGTGGGCGATGCGCGCCGCCCAGCGCTCCTCCCCGTAGTCACGGAAGATCTTCGTCAACTCGCGCTCGTCAAGAGTGTTGACAAGATCAGCGGCTGTCAGCTCTTGCGTCGGATCAAGACGCATATCTAAGGGGCCCTCAAGGCGGAAGCTCAGCCCGCGCTGGGGAGTATCAAGCTGGGTGAGCGAGACCCCTAAATCCAAGAGAATCCCGTTGACGTGAGCAATCCCAAGCTCGTCTAAGACCCTATCGAGCTGAGCGAAGTTAGCATGGACGAGCGTGACGCGCTCGACAAACTGCTCCAGCCGCGCCCGTGCGACTTCCAGGGCCGAGGGGTCGCAGTCGAGCCCGATGAGCCGCCCTGTCTCTAACCGCGCTGCGATCTCGGCGGCATGGCCGCCGCCACCAACTGTGCCGTCGAGATAGATCCCATCGGGCCGAATGGCAAGCGCTTCGAGGACTTCCGTGACCATCACGGGCTGGTGAGGGCGTGGAGTGCTCATCATCGAACCCCTAGATCGCTTGCGATGAGTCGAATGGCTTCGCTGAGAGATTCATGGGCGCTCGCTTGCAGGGCCGTCCGCGCTTGATGCAGGCGCTCTTGAAGCTGTGCTCGCTGAGAGTGCAGCTCATAGATTTGCTCTGTGAGAGCGCGCTCATCGAGCGCTTCTGTCGCCCTCCACCATGATAGCGAAGGCCCGCCTACTTCAGCAATGCGGTGCACGAAGCTCTCGATCTTTGGATCGTAGCTGAGAGCGCAGAAGGGCACTCTACACAACGATGCGAAGACCAAGCTATGCAAGCGCATCCCCAGCACGATGTCTACACGCTGCATCGCCCAGAGAAGATCAGAGGGGCAGCGAGCCTCGACGACGGTGATGGGGAGGGCAAGTTCTTTCAGCGCTGTGAGATCTTGGTTGGCCTGGAACGGCAAGAAGACCAGCTCGAAGTCTGCAGAGAGGGTGCGCAACGCGCGCCGGAGCGCTTCTTTCGTGTGGGGCGAGAGCCCAGGACGAAGGGAGAGACCGAGTGACTGGCCCTCACCCCCAGCCCCTCTCACCTCACCTGTTCCCTCTCCGCAAGCGGGGAGGGTCAGGGTGAGGTTCGGGAGAGGGGAGAGCATCGCCAGATCTTCTCCGAGCAGGACGCGAGCATCGTGGGCCTTTGCCCACTCGAAGCTTGCGCGGTCACGCACTAAGACCAGTCGCGCTCGTTGAAGCGCCTTGGCGACCCAACGCTCGGAGCGCTGAGAGCGCAGCGGACCGATCCCCTGCCCGATCAGATACGTGGGCAGATGATAGTGCTGAGCCAAGCGCACCAAGCCCACATAATAGAGCAAAGATCGTGCGCTTGTGACATCTTGGAGCAAGCCCCCCGGACCGAGAAGAAACCCGGACGCGCGCGCCAGCGCCCGACGAACCTCAAAAAGATTCCAGCGACTGATCGCTTCGGTGCTGTGAAGCCGAGCCGTCTGCGCAGGATCGTGCGAGAGCACAATGATGCGAGCATGGGGCAGGGCTTCGCGTAGATAGCGGATCAGCACCGCGAGCGCAGCTTCATCGCCCCAGTTCCCAAAGCCGTAATAGCCTGCGATCACGAGCGTCGTCGCCATTGCTGAATCCCCGCGAGAGCGAAGCGAGCCGTGAGGCCGATGAGCAGACCAAGCACAAGGCCGTTTATAGTGCGCCACAGCGACAGCACCAACGGTGTGTGTAAGTGCACAAACGTATTGATGATCGAAGCTTGTCCCAGCGCCCCTAGCGCCAACAGCCCAAGATGGACTAAGCTCGGCTCTCTTCTCCAGAGCATGAGCGCAGGGTGGCCAACCAAGAATTCCTTGAAGCGCGGACGGGCGATGAGCCAATCTTCGAGTCTCTCGCGCAGCAGCTCCTCCCAGCGCGCCACAGGGATCGCAGGGAGGTTGCCGCTGCGCTCCAATACGAAAAAGAGCATCCCAAGCCCTAGGGCGGGGATGAGCCAAGCCCCGCGCTTCGCGAGAAGATATCGCCAGCTCAGCCCTCGCCACCGCCACAGCTCCGCGAGCACGATGAGCACTGAGGGCGCGACCAGCGCAAGCTTTACGCCACGGAATTCGTTAATTTTGAGAAAATACGAGAGATCGCTCAACACCGCTGCGGCCGCAAGCCCCGCAACGATTGAGCAAAGCGACACGATCACGACCAGCTTCCACCCCAAAAATCTCTCTGTGCTCACCCAAAGCAAAAGCCAAGGGACTACAGCGGCGATCAAAAGCGCAAGGGCTTGGCGCGCTAGCTCCACATCCCACATTCCCACAAGCACGAGGGCGCTCACGCCCCCTACGCCGCACCCAAGAAGCACGGTCAGGGAAAGCCGTCCCATTAGCACTAAAAGAGCGAGGCTGACGAAGCCAGCTCCTATCGCCAGATAGACCCAAGAGAAGCTCTCAAACGGCGCGGGCGTGGACGGCTCCCCTAGCTCCATGCCCACCTGAGTGATTCTCAAGCTGAGGCGCTCCAAATACTGCGGGAATCGTTGATGTTCAGTGACCCATAAGAGCCTGATAGTGCGCTCGTGGACGGCGCGCTCCCAGCGCGCGAGCGCCCCCTCCAAGCTCAAACGATCCAACTCCTGAGATTTGATCGCATGGACGCGCACGAAATTCTTCTCGCCGTGACGATAGAGCTCTTGCAGCCCTGAAGGCTCAGAGAACTCGACGATCCCTACGAGAGCATCCGAGAGGAGATCTGCAATCTGTATGGGTTCTCCAGGGGGGTCGGAGATGAGCACAATAAATTTGGGTCGCAGAGCGCGCAGCTCCTCAGGGAGCTTCGTGATGTGAGCATCAGCGACGATAGCCACCTGCAGGCCCACCGCCCGAGCGAGCTGGATGACCCTCCCTAGGTCGCGATCGAAGCTGGTGCGTTGGAGTCCCCAATGAGGAAAGTCTGTCAGTTCTACGCTGATAGCGACGACACCGTGGGCTTGGAGTTTGTGAAGATACTGGCGCAGCTCCCTATCGCTTGAAGCACCCGTCAATTCTTGGGCGGGGATGACGATGCCAACCCTTCGATATGCGCCCTCCCACGCGATGCGCCGGAGCCCTACCCACAGCGCTGTCAGCACGGCGAGGATGATCATCCCGTATAAAGCAAAGCGCGCCATTCCTCTCATCTGTCTTCACTATAGCACATAAGCGCGGGGCTGTGCTAGGGGTGACCGGTGTCTTGAGCTGAAGGCGCACGGGGCGTTGACGTCTCAGACAGCCAACTCGTATCGTGGAGCAAGGGAGAGTGAGAGTATGCGACGATTTTTGATCTATTGCGTCGTGATGGGGATGGTGGTCGTGGGTGCGTCTGCCCAAGAGGTGCCCTCACGAGATCTTTCGCAGTATCGCACGGTGGGGATTGGGCTCCAAGCCCCGTGTGTGATCAGCCTGCGCTTCTGGCTCATAGAGAATTTCGCTTTGGAAGCGAACGCGTTTGTGGTCTCGATGGGGGGCTTCACGAGCGGCTGTGCCGCGGGCAAGGTTCTGGTGAAGCTCGCGGACACGGACATCTTCGATTTCTACACAGTCTTCGAGGCGAACTTGCACATTGGGGACTACTGGGTGGGCGGGGTGGCGGACATTGCGCTGAAGGGTGGTATGGAGCTGAGCATCTTGCCGAGCTTGGCGATCAATCTGGAGTTTGGCGAGGCGTTCTTCTTCGGGCCTGACGGCGCCGGAGCCACCCCAGCCGTTAGCTTAGGGATACACTATTACTTTGTACGCACTCCGCCAGCGCAGCCCTAGGGGGAGGAGACTATGAGATGCTTCAAGATCGTTAGTATCGCTCTGAGTATTGTGACGGTGAGTGCGCTCGCTGGGCTCGCTTTCGAGGATCTTTCAGCGCAGCGGGGATTTGGCGTGGGGATGCAGGTGACGTTCCCCATGAGGCCGCCGCAGGCGCTGCCAGCCTCGGGGATGAGCGTGCGCGTGTGGCTGTGGGATCGCTTTGGGATCGAGGGAGACTTCTTCGTGGTGGGCAGCTCTCTGAGCTTCACCCCGCGGCTCTTCTTGAAGGTCATCAATTTAGAGATCGCGGATCTCTACGTGGGAGGAGGGGTGAGCTTCTTCACCTACGCGCCTCCGCAAGAAGCATTGATGCTCTACATTCCGGTGCAAGGGGTTGTAGGGCTAGAGATGCGCCTGACGCCTCAGATAGCGCTCAATGGGGAGATTGGGGTCTTTGGGTTTGGCGGGACGAGTGGGGGCGTGACATCGGGGTTGGGAGTGCATTTCTATTTCTAAGACTTGCTCAAAGCGCTCGCGCGCCCTACAATTGAGGTGATATGGGCAAGCGCGAGGTCCTTGAGAGCGTTCTCGCCCAGATCAAGAAGAAGCATGGCGAGGGCGCCATCATGTGGCTGGGGGAGCAGCCGCATCTAGAGTTCGAGACGATTCCCACAGGGTCCCTCTCACTCGATATCGCCCTGGGCATTGGGGGCGTTCCCCGAGGGCGGATCGTGGAGATCTTCGGCCCAGAGGCCTCCGGCAAGACGACGCTCGCATTGCATATCATCGCGGAGGCCCAGAAACTCGGAGGCACCGTCGCGTTCATTGACGCCGAACATGCCCTCGATCCCCACTACGCGCGCGCCATCGGCGTCGACTTAGACAAGATTCTCTTGAGCCAACCCAACTCCGGTGAGCAAGCCCTGGAGATCACAGAACACCTCGTGCGCAGCGGCGCGATCGATGCTATCGTCATTGATTCCGTGGCCGCGCTCGTCCCCGAAGCCGAACTCGAAGGCGCCATGGGCGACGCCCAAGTAGGCTTGCAAGCGCGCCTCATGAGCCAAGCCATGAGAAAGCTCGCGGCCGCGATCTCGCAGTCCAAGACAACTGTCATCTTCATCAATCAGATCCGCCAGATGATCTCAGGGATGACCTGGGGGCCCACGACCACCACGACCGGCGGTCTGGCCCTGAAGTTTTACACCTCGGTGCGCATGGAGATCAAGCGAGTCGGCTCTATTGAGGAAGGCGATGAGAAGATCGGCAGCGAGACGCTCGTGCGCGTCGTCAAGAACAAACTCGCCCCGCCCTTCAAAGAAGCGCGCTTCGATATTATTTACGGCAAGGGGATCGCGCGCTCGCGCGAGCTGATCAAGCTCGGCGAACAGCTAGGGATCATCAAGAAGAGTGGCTCATGGTACTCGTTTGGCACGGTGCAATTGGGCCAAGGGCTCTCTCACAGCGCGGCCTACTTGGACGAACACAAGGAGGTCGCCGAGCAGCTCGAGCAGACGATCCGCCAGAAAGTGGGCCTGCCCTTCGATAAGAGCAAGATCAAGCAGCCCAGCCTGCTGCAAGATTGATCGTGACCGAAGAGGAGCGCGCCCGCGCCTATCTGCTGAAGCTCTTTCGCTACCGTCCGCGCAGTCGCTCTGAAGCGTTCGTGCGGCTGCGCCAGAAGGGGTTCTCTGAAGCAGTCGTCACGTCTGTCTTAGAAGAAGCAGTGCGCGCGGGGATCTTAGATGACGCGAAGTTTGCCCAGCTCTGGATTGCAGATCGTCTGGCGCGCCGCCCCCGAAGCCGCCGGCTGCTCGAGCGGGAACTGCAAGAGCTGGGGGTCGCCCCAGAAGAAATTCAGAAAGCTCTCGAACACATCGAGCTTGACGAAGAAGCTCTCGTCAAGCAGCTCATCGCTGAGCGCCTCTCTCAGATGCGCTCGCTCGATGAGACGATTCGTCAACGTCGGCTCATTGGCTTTTTACGGCGTCGCGGGTTCTCTGAGCGGCTCATCCGGCGGGCGCTGCGCGAACTTGAGGGAGGGGGCGGGAGCCCCTCGTGGGAGTGAGGAGGAGCTCCCGCGTGGGCGAGAGGGAGTGGGCTCAATACCCCAGCCGACGATACGAGGCGATGTAGACCGTGTCATAGTTCGAGACGTGCTCGTAGAGCGATTCGTTCTCCGCCAAGGGCTGCCATCCCGACCGAAGGGTGACCAGACTGCGTGGATCAACTCCCAACAACATCTTGAGCTGGGAGACGGTCAACCCTAACGGGATACAGACCATAGCGAAGCCCAGTCCGCCCAGCATCTGCACGTAGATCCACTTGTTCATGGCCACTCCTTTCTTGTCGCTGGATTTGGGCGGATAACTTACCTAGGGGTCAGCTCAGAAGTTTCAGCGGGCTTAGCATGTCATCCTTGTCAGGGGAGATCCAACTGTTTATGATGAGAATGCTATGGCTCTGGTAGCTACAGAAGATCTCTGGCACCGCTACGGCGCGGAAGTGATCTTCGAGAAGGTCTCCGTGGGGGTGCATCGAGGAGATCGTATTGGGTTGGTGGGGCTCAACGGCAGCGGAAAGTCCACACTGCTGCGAATTCTCGCGGGCCTGCAAGAGCCCACAGGTGGGCGCGTCGTGCGAGCACGCTCGGTGCGCATTGGGTATCTCCCCCAAGAGCCGCAGCTAGAGAGCACTGCCACGCTCTTCGATGAGATGCTCTCAATCTTTGAGAGATTGCGTGAGCAAGAGCGCGAGGTCCACCACATTGAGCAGATACTCTCTCACGAACCCCCCTCAGCAGAGCTCCTGCAGCGCTATGACGAGCTGTTAGAACAGTTTCGCCAGGGGGGAGGCTATGAGTATCGCAGTCGTATCCACCAAGTGCTTGTGGGAATGGGGTTTTCTGATGAGCATCAGCCCATCGCGCAGTTGAGTGGAGGCCAACGGGCGCGCGCGGCCCTCGCGAAGTTACTCCTCGAGGAGCCTGATGTGCTCTTGCTCGACGAGCCCACCAATCACTTGGATCTTGAAGCTCTGGAGTGGCTCGAAGAATATCTCTCGCACTGGAAGGGCGCCTTTATCATTGTCTCGCACGATCGCTACTTTCTCGACAAATTAGTCAACAAGATCTGGGAGCTGGAGCTGGGGCGGCTCTACGAGTATCCTGGTAATTACTCGCACTATCGGGCCTTGAGAGCTGAGCGCTTGGAGCGCCAGTGGAAACTCTATGAAGAGCAGCAAGAGTTCATCAAAAAATCTGAAGAGTTCATCCGAAGAAACATTGCTGGTGGGGACTTCCGCGCCAGCCAAGCCCAAGCGCGCCAGAAAATGCTGGAAAAACTCGAACGTATTCCCAAACCCATCATCCCCAAGAAGATTCACTTATGGATGGACGTGAAAAACCCCAGTGGCGAGCGAGTGCTGCGCGCCAAAGATCTTGTCATTGGCTACCCAGGGGTGCCTCTCGTGCGCTGCAAGAATCTCTCGGTGCATCGTGGGGAGCGCGTGGCTCTCATCGGGCCCAACGGCGCAGGTAAGAGTACCCTCTTGAAGACTATTGCAGGGGAACTGGCACCGCTGGAAGGAACCCTCGAGCTCGGTCACGGCGTGGAGATCGCCTACTTCCGACAAAGCCAGACGGAGCTCGATGATCCTGGCAAGACTGTGCTCGATGTCATGATCTCCACTAAGGACATCACCATCAGCGAGGCGCGCGATTTTCTGGGGCAGTTTCTCTTCTCAGGAGATGACGTCTTTAAAAAGATCTCTCAACTTTCTGGGGGTGAGCGCAGCCGCCTGGCGCTCGCCCAGCTCGCGCGGCTGGGCGGCAACCTCTTGTTGCTCGACGAGCCCACCAATCATTTAGATATAGACTCCCGCGAAGTGCTCCAAGAAGCACTGAGAGAATACCAAGGCACGATCGTGCTCGCTTCTCATGATCGCTCGATCATCCAGGCGATCGCGACCCAAATCTGGGAGATCCGCGAAGGCGAGCTCAAAATCTATCCTGGGAATTATGAGCGCTATCGTGCTCAACGCGACCAAGAGCGCTCCGCTACCTCACCCGTTCCCTCTCCGCCTGCGGAGAGGGAACGGGTGAGGTCCCAACAAGAGCGTGGCTCTTGCGAAGAGAAGCCCAAGCGTCTCTCTCCGGGGAAGGAGCAACGGTTGCGCGAGCGCCAGCGGGCCAAGCTCGCCGCCCGCGAAGCCGAGCTGATGAGCACCGTCACACAGTTAGAGCACGAGATCGCTCAGATCGAGCACGACATGGAAGCCGCCAGCTACGCCGGAGATCACCAAAGATTGCGCGAGCTGACGATGTTCTATCGCCAAAAACGCCAAGAGCTGGAACGAGCTTTAGAAGAGTGGGCTCAAGTCGCCGAAGAGCTTGCGAAGTTTCAGGGGTAAAGCCTACGCCGGCTTATAGAACTTCCCGGCATCGGCCTTGAACCCAACTCTGCTGTGCGCCCCATCGCAGAAGGGCTTATTGTTTGATTGGCCACAGCGACAGAGCGCCACCCACGGACGGTCGATCACCGTCTCCTTGCCGCTAGGATCAATGAGCTTGAGCGGACCCTGAACAAGATAAGGGCCGTTCTGCTTCGCTTCAATGATCGGTTCGCTCATGATTCGGACCTCCTTGGTTCTGTGAGAGAGAGCCGTGTGCCTAATTTGAGTTCTCGGACATAGTCAGTGAGCGCTTGTGGAGCGATGCCCTCAGCGATCCGCGCGGCCAGGGCACTGCCCACGATCACCCCATCCACACCCAGTTGAACTACAGATTCAATCTGAGCGCGTGTCGAGAGCCCTAACCCCACAGCAATCCTCAGATCGCTTGGCACCAAGGGCTTGACTCGCTCGATGAGCGGCCGTGCCGTGGGTGCAAGCGTCTCAGAGATCCCTGTCGTGCCGTAGCGCGAGACGAGATACAGAAAACCCGAAGAATATTCACAGATCTTAGTGACGCGCTCAGCAGGGGTCTCTGGGGTGGCGAAAAAGACTCGTGCCAGTCCATACTTGCGCGCTTGGTTGACCCATGATTGAGCTTCCTCAATAGGCAGATCAAGAATGATGACCCCATCAACACCGGCTTCGCTGCACCGCCTAGCAAACGATTCTTCGCCGAGCTTGAAGACCGGATTATAGTATGTCATCAAAAGAACAGGCAACTCCGAGCTTTTGCGCAGCTCACGCACAAGCTGTAGGGCTGTCTGGATGGTCACCCCTTGGCGCAGGGCACGCGCGTGAGCGGCCTGCAAGATCGGGCCATCAGCTATGGGGTCAGTGAAGGGGACGCCCAGCTCAAGCATATCGATCCCGCCAGCTTCCATCGCTCGGATATACTCGAGCGTGCGCTCCAGCTGCGGCTCCCCGGTCATAATATACCCGATGAGCGCGACCTCCCCACGACTCTGCACTTCTTCAAAGCGTTTGTTCAGACGCTGGCTGAGTATCATAGCGTACCACCGTGTCAAGATCCTTGTCGCCCTGCCCGGAGAGGGTAATAACTACGATCTGATCGCGCTTCATGCGCTGAGCCCGCTGCACCCCAGCAGAGAGGGCATGTGCAGCTTCAAGTGCTGGCAAAATCCCTTCAAAGCGCGCGAGCAGCCGAAACCCCTCCAGGGCTTCTCGGTCACTCACAGCAATGTACTCCCCACGACCCAGCTTCTTATAGAGGGCAAGCTCAGGTCCCACGGCAGGGTAGTCAAGCCCCGCAGCGATACTATTGGTCTTGTGAATATAGCCGTGTTCGTCTTGTAAGACGAACGTCTTTGCGCCGTGGAACACCCCGACAGAACCATGACAGAGGGCAGCCGCTCCCGCGGGCTCTACACCAAGAAAGTGTACCTTCTCGTCGGTGACGAACGGGAAGAACGTGCCCATGGCATTGCTGCCTCCCCCTATGCACGCGACTAACAGATCGGGCAAGCGCTGCTCTCGTCTGAGGAGCTGGCCCTTGATCTCGTCCCCGATGACCCTTTGAAAGTCGCGCACGATCATGGGATAGGGGTGCGGGCCGACAACTGACCCCATGAGATAGTATGTGGTGGGCACGTTGGTGACCCAGTCGCGCAGGGCCTCGTCGATCGCGTCTTTGAGCGTCTGGGAGCCGCTGGTGACCGGGTGCACCGTCGCTCCCAAGAGCTTCATTCTCTGGACGTTCATCTGTTGGCGCTCGATGTCGCACGCCCCCATGTAGATCTCCGCATGGAGCCCGAGCACCGCGCAGGCCATGGCGACGGCTACGCCGTGAGCTCCTGACCCCGTCTCTGCGATCACGCGCTGCTTGCCCATCGCGCGCGCGAGCAGCGCTTGGCCGAGGGCATTGTTGAGGGCATGGGCGCCGCCGTGCACTAAATCTTCGCGCTTGAGGAAGATCCGTGCGCCTCCAGCGTATTCTGTCAGGCGCTTGGCAAAGTAGAGCGGGGTGGGGCGGCCACCATAGTCAGCTCGCAAAGCCTTCAGCTCACTTTGAAAGTCGAATCGAACCGAGATCTCGCGATAAGCCCGCTCCAGCTCTTTGAGCGCCGGGATTAAGATCTCTGGGACGAACTGCCCCCCAAATTCCCCAAAGTGCCCCTCCTGGGGCAGCTCGCCCACTTTCATAGCACCTGGTCTTTGAACTTTCACTGCCATAGTTCCACCCTACTCTGGACTTGGTTCTGTCATTATACTCGATACCGGCGGAGCTTGTCGTGGCGAGTTTGTGTATAATACAGTGAGCTTATGAGAGAGCAAATCGGGCGCCTTGCCCAGATGCTTCGAGAAGCTCAGTACGCTGTCGCCCTCACGGGGGCTGGGGTGAGTACTGATTCGGGCATCCCCGACTTTCGCAGCCCCGGCACGGGCTTGTGGGCGCAGTATAACCCTCTCGAAGTCGCTTCTATTGGGGGCTTCCGCAGCAACCCCCAGCAATTCTATGAGTTCTGGCGCCAGCGCTTTGCTAAATTAGCCGACGCTCAGCCCAATATCACTCATAAAGTGCTCGCGGAGTTAGAAGCACGGGGCTATCTGAAATGTGTCATCACCCAAAACATTGACGATCTTCACAGAAAAGCCGGCTCAAGACGCGTCTTAGAAGTCCACGGCAACTACATGCGCGGGTTGTGCATCGGGTGTCAGAGAACTTATACGATCCAAGAGATCTTTGAAAAAGTCGAGCGCCATCGCGTCCCGCTGTGCGATGACTGTAAGAATTTGCTCAAGCCCGACGTCGTGCTCTTTGGGGAGCTGCTCACCCCGGACTTCGATCGAGCTTTGGAAGAGGTCGCTCAAAGCGATCTGTTGATCGTGCTAGGCTCGTCGCTTGAGGTCTATCCCGTGGCTGGGCTAGTGCCCCAAGCGAAAAGCCTGGGAGCACAGCTCGTCATCATCAATCGCGACGAGACCCCCTACGATCGCCTCGCGGATCTTGTCATCCACAGTGAGCTGCAACCCGTCATGGCTGAGCTCCACCGCGCGCTCTCAACGTAGCGTTTGCATGGGAATAGCCCCCTCTGCTACACTATAGACGCTCTTTATGGACACTGTGCTCATTCTCGATTTTGGCTCGCAGTATACGAAGCTCATTGCCAAAGCGGTGCGCGAGCTGGGGGTCTATGCCGAGATCGTCCCGTGGGACATCTCTGCCGAAGAGATTCGCCGAATCGCCCCACGGGGACTGATACTCTCTGGGGGACCAGCAAGCGTCTATGCTCCTGACGCTCCTCGTTTAGATAGACGCATCTATGAGCTGAAGATCCCGATCTTGGGGATCTGCTATGGGATGCAACTGATGGCCCATGATCTGGGCGGCCAAGTAGTCCGCGGCGAGCAGCAGGAGTATGGCCCCAGCACCCTGCAGATCCTTCAGACAGATACGCTCTTTGAGGGCCTTAATCCCACCGAAGATGTCTGGATGAGCCACGGCGATTGTGTCCTCACCCTGCCAAAAGATTTTGTCTGTCTTGCCAGGACCCCTACCGTCGCTCACGCGGCGATGAAGAGCCGCGACGGGCTTTTGTACGGGATTCAGTTTCACCCCGAAGTCGCTCACACCCCTAAGGGCTCAGAGATCCTGAAGAACTTTCTCGTGAAAGTCTGTAAAATCTCCCCGCGCTGGAGCCCAGCCGACCAAGTCCAACAGCTCATCGAACAGCTTAAGAAAGAGCTTGCAGACGCCCGCCACGTGCTCATCGGGGTCTCCGGCGGCGTTGATAGCAGTACTGCCGCTGTGCTCGTCCATCGGGCTATCGGGGAGCGATTGATTCCCATCTTCATTGACACGGGGCTGCTGCGCCTTGGGGAAGCAGAGCGCACCAAAACTGTCTTTGAGAAGCTGGGCTTGCGGTTGCGGGTCATAGACGCTCATTCACGATTCTTTGCGGCCCTGCGCGGCGTCACCGATCCCGAAGAGAAGCGCCAACGGATCGGGGCAGAATTTATCAAAGTCTTCTACGAAGAAGCGCAAAAGCTCTCTCGAGAAGTCGGGGGCATTGACGTGCTCGTCCAAGGGACGATCTATTCAGATGTGATCGAGAGTGCTGGCGCGCGCGGCGCCGATCGCATCAAGAGCCATCATAACGTCGGTGGGCTTCCCAAGGACGTGCCGTTTCGGATCATCGAGCCGTTACGAAATTTCTTCAAAGACGAGGTGCGCCAGATCGGGCTGCGCTTGGGGATTCCCGAGGAGGTCATCTGGGAGCAGCCCTTCCCTGGGCCGGGCCTGGCCGTAAGAATTCTTGGGGAAGTCACTCCCGAAAGAGTGCAGCTCCTTCAGAGAGTAGATGCGATCGTGCGCGAGGAGATTCAACAAGCGGGGCTGGCTCGTGCGGTCTGGCAGTACTTCGCGGTGCTGCTGCCCGTGCGGAGCGTCGCCGTCTTGGGGGATGGACGGGCTTACGGGCATGTCGTCGCCGTGCGCGCTGTGGACAGCCGCGACGGCATGACCGCCGATTGGTTCCATCTCCCCTATGAGACCTTAGAGCGAATTTCGAGCCGGATCACCAACGAAGTTCCAGGGGTCACCCGGGTGGTGTATGATATCACGTCGAAACCCCCGGCCACGATCGAATGGGAATAAAAACGATGAGAGTCTGTCTCTATCTGGAGGCGGAGAACGTCGTCGCCCGTTCGGGATTCCGCACGGCGTTTGCGCGCCACCTGCAAGCGCTCCAGAGGATGGGCATTCCCGTGACCACCGATCCTTCCGAGGAGTTCGATATCTTGCATCTGCATTGGTTTGGCCCGCGCTCCCTCTACTACCTCAAGAGGGCTAAACAGAACAACAAGATCGTCATCGCTCATGCCCACAGCATCGGTGCGTATGACTTCAAAGACAGCTTCACCCTCTCCAACACGTTCGCCCCGCTGTATGAGAAATATCTGCACTATTTTTATGAGCTGAGCGATGCGATCTGTACCCCCTCTGAACACGCCAAGCGCCTCCTCCAGGCGCACGGCATCACCAAACCCATCTATGTGATCAGCAACGGCGTTGACCTTGAGAGATTTCGCTTCGATGAGCAAGCCCGCTCTCTCTATCGCAAGAGATTAGGGCTGAAAAATTTTACGGTCTTTTGCGCGGGCAACGTCATCCCGCGCAAGGGCGTCTTGGATTTTCTCGAGGTCGCCCGAAGGCTCCCTCAGTTTGATTTCGTCTGGTTTGGGCATGTCTGGAGCCCGATCCTGGCCTTCGATATCGAGATGCACCAAGCGCTCGATGAGCGTCCTCCCAACGTGAAGCTCCCTGGGTTTATCGAAGACGCAGCTGGGGCGTTCTGCGCAGGAGATCTGATGTTCTACCCGTCCTACGGGGAGACTCACGGCCTGGTGCTCTTTGAGGCCGCGGCGTTGCGCCGCCCCATCGTCATGCGCGACCTTCCAGAGTACGCCCTGGCAGGGTTCCGCAATGGGGAGAACTGTCTCATGGGGAAGACCATTGATGACTTCTGCGAGCAGATCGTGAGAGTCTCGCGTGACGCGGCGCTGTGTATGCGCCTCACTCAAGAAGCCTATCGCTTGGCTGAGGCCAACTCCCTGGAGCATGTCGGCCTCGCTCTCAGAAGGCTCTATACGATGCTGCTCGAAAGGAGGGCACGATGAGGGTCTGTGTGTATTTGGAGGCTCCCGATCTTGTGGCCAAATCGGGATTCAAGACGGCCTATGAGCACCACCGCAAAGCCCTGCAAGCCGTGGGAGTCTCCGTGACCGATGACCCCGACTCCGACTACGACATCCTTCACTTACACTTCTTTGGGCCAAAGTCGCTCTTCTATCTGAAACGCGCCAAGCGCCTCAAGATCCCCGTGGTCGTCCACGCGCACAGCATCGGGGCTCACGATTTCGCTGACAGCTTCACGCTCTTCAATTCTATCGCTCCGCTCTACGAAAAGTATCTCTATTACTTCTACGAATCGAGCGATGCGATCTTCACGTGTTCTCGCTATGCTCGTGACCAACTCCTCGCCCAGGGGATCACCAGACCCATCTATGTGGTGAGCAACGCTGTAGATCGTGGGCGGTTTCGCTTCACTGAAGAGGGGCGGCGGCTCTATCGCGAACGTCTTGGGCTGAAAAATTTTACGGTCTTCTGTGCGGGCAACGTCATCCCGCGCAAGGGCGTCTTGGATTTTCTCGAGGTCGCCCGAAGGCTCCCCCAGATAGACTTTGTCTGGTTCGGCAAGATCTGGCCGAAGCTCCTGACGTTCTACCCGGAGATGCATAGAGCTCTCGAGAGGAGGCCCCCTAACGTGAAGCTGCCTGGCTTTGTCGAAGATACCCCTGCGGCGTTCTCCGCGGGGGATTTGTTGTTCTTGCCGTCGTTTCGGGAGAATCAGCCGATGGTCTTGCTGGAGGCGGCCTCTCTGGGGCGCCCGCTCGTCGTGCGCGATATCCCTGAATATCGAGGATGGCTGATAGATCGAGTCAACGCTCGCCTCGGCGCGACCGTCGAAGAGTTTGTGGAGATCATTGCAGAGATCGCGCAAAGCCCGCACGAGTGGCAGCGGCTCTCCCAAGCCGCTTGTGAACTCGCTCAAGCGAGCAGCCTCCCCGTCGTGGGGCAGCAGCTCAAAGAGCTCTATCAGCAGCTCTTGGCGGTGCCCGTATGAAGATCTCCGTGGCCATCCCCGCCCACAACGAAGAGTCGTATATTGCTCAGTGTTTAGAGTCTCTTGGGCGACAAGTCGGAACATCCGGGCCCCTTGAGCTAGAGATCGTCGTCTGCCTCAATCGGTGCACCGACAGGACCGAAGAGATCGTGAGAGAATTCGCAAAGGCCTCTCCCTGGCCGGTCAAGATCGTCTCTGAAGACCGCAAGGGGGTGAGCTGGGCGCGGCAGACGGCCTGCTTGGCCGCCTCCGGGGAGATCATCGCTTCTGCTGACGCTGATGCGATCTATCCTCCCGACTGGGCGGCCCGCATCGCGCGGGCGTTCTCTGAAGACCCTCACCTTGTGGTGCTCTACGGCCCAGTGCGCTTGCGTGACTTCGCCAACCGGCTCTCTCAGCTCCTTCATCTCATCCTCAATGATGCGATCACTCATCTAGGGCGCCTTGTGGGGTGGCATAACGTCATCGGCTCGAACTTCGCGATGCGGCGCGAGGCGTTCATCGCTGTGGGCGGGTTCAACACATCCCTCAAAGCCCTCGAGGATCACGAGATCGTCAGGCGTCTGAAAGCTTTGGGGCGCGTCCGCTATGACCCACAGTTGGTAGCGTTCGCTTCCGCGCGTCGCTATAATCGTCTAGGGGTGTGGAAAACTATTCGCTTCTATCTTCGTAATGCCATCCGCGCGGTGATCTTGAAGCGCGAGACCGAGGATTTGGAGGATTTGGCATGAACGCTCCGAAAGTTTTCGTGATCGCCCTCGATGGGGCGACGTTCGATCTGATTGAGCCGTGGGCGGCAGCGGGGCATCTGCCCCATCTCCAAAAGCTCATAGCAAACGGGACCTATGCCCGCTTGGAGAGCACCCTGCCCCCGATCACAGGGGCCGCCTGGACGAGCTTCCAGACGGGAGTCCAGCCGGGACGCCACGGCATCTTCGATTGGCTCACTCGCAAAGACGGCAGCTACGATCTGGTGCCGATCAGCTCCCAGTCTATTCAGAGAGAAGTCTTGTGGGAGTATCTCAGTCGGCACGGCAAGCGCGTCGGCGTGATGGGCGTGCCCGTGAGCTACCCCGCCCGGCCCGTCAACGGTTTTATTCTGACGGACTTGCTGACTCCCTCAGGAGTCAATTATGCGTTTCCCCCGGAACTCAAAGACGAGATCGAGTCGAAGATAGGGCCGTACCCGGTGATGCCGGAGCACTGGCGCGGCCGCTATGCCGCGCGTTCCTGGCTTGAGAATCTAAAGAAATCTCTTGCCCGCCGCGCCGAGATCGCTCTCTATCTCTCACAGACCAAACCCTGGGACTTCTTCATGGTCCACATCATGGAGACGGACTCTGTTCAGCATCAGATGTGGCATCTGTTAGATAATATAAAACGCCCGCGCTATCACGGGGGAGACTGTCAGGGCAATCCTATCTTAGAGATCTATCAGCTCGCCGATCGCTTCATAGGGGAGATCGCCGAAAGACTCGATGAGGACACGACGTTCTTGGTGATCTCCGATCACGGCTTTGGCCCGCTGTTTTATAATATCTATCTCAACTGCTGGCTCTACGAGCACGGCTACTTGGTTTTGAAGAGAAACGTGACGACGCTTTTAAAGAGATTAGCGTGGCGGGCGGGGCTGACCCCGGAGAACCTCTACGTCTGGGCGGAGCGCCTGAGACTGCTCGATCTGGGGGCGAGCTTGCGACATGGCCATTTGCACGATCTGTTGGGGCGCGTCTTTCTCTCGACGCAGAACATAGACTGGCCGAGAACGCGGGCATATTCTTATGGCAACGTGGGGCAGATCTATCTCAATCTCAAAGGGCGCGAGCCCCAGGGCTGCGTCGAGCCTGCCGATGCTCCCGCGCTCGTCACCGAGATCATCGCGAAGCTACAAGCTTGGCTTGACCAGGCTTCGCCTGGACAAGCTTCGCTTGACGTGCATCGTGCCGCCGCAGGCGGC
>JAPWVB010000061.1 GCA_028275205.1 Candidatus Acetothermia bacterium | reverse complement strand
GCCTCCCATTGGACGAAGAAGCTCAAGCGCTTGGCGGGAAACTGAAAGAGCCCGTTGGGATCAATAAACTCGATCTCAAAGAGCCCGTCCCCCAGTTGCACCGTCCAACCGAAGCTCACAAACGACGGCGTCGCTAAGTCGTTCAAAACGATCTTCTGCTGAATAACTGCTCCTAGCACTGAGACGCGCAGCGAGAGAATGATCTGCGAGAGCGTAATCGTCGTGAAATCGAAGGCGATCTCCGCCCCCAGCGTCACTCCCGCAAGCGTTAAATTTCTGATAATGAGCTTCTCTTCTTGGCTTCAAAGATCAGCCCGCTTTGGAAGCTCGGCTGATTGACCGTCCCTAAGTTGGCAATGAGCATGGTGACGGAGAACCGAACGCCCCACACGTTGATCGCCATCTGGGAGATGAGCTTGCGGAACTGCAACGGGTCGTCCACCGTGGGGGTGAGCAATCGTGCTAAATCCAAGGGCGACGCGAGCTCGTCTATGAACATCCGCAAGGGGACGCCGACTAAGCCCGGATCGGGCTGGGCGAACTGAATAGTCCAGAAGGGGTCATCGTCAACTTCAAGAATATTGGGAGCAAAGATGAGAACATTGCGAAACGAGATGGCCATGCCCGCGATCAGCTCGAACGCTTGGAACTCCGCCCCTTTGAAGCTGAAGACGCTCGTGCTCGTGATAGCCAGCCCACTGATGAAGAGACTCACCCTCAGCGTCGTCTCGGCGTCCACATTGATCTGGTCTATCTTCGTCTGGCCCTGATTGACGGGCTCAAAGAACGTCGTCACGGTGATCTCTCCGGAGATCGGCGCAGCAAGGACAGTTCTCAGTTCAGAGTTCCACGTTATCAGTTGGGAGAGAACGACAAGAGCAATATATACGAATTTCTTCATGGGGCGATGATCACCACCTCACCAGCAATGGGAGGGCCTATGGGAATGGGATTGCCCACTCTATCAGTGAAGAGATCAACGGCTGTGATCGTCAGAGCTGTCGAAGCTCCCACCGGGCCGATAGCCTGCACAGCCATCTCGATGATGGGGATTTCAAGCACCCCAAAGTCCACCGTCGCGATGGGCCGGATGCTCCCCCCAGGGAAGCTTGCGACAAATTGCACCCAGCCCATAGTGTTATTAATCGTGCTCCCGAAGATAGTAAAGCCGTTCACCCCCGTCAGAGAGATCACTTGAATCACTGAGGGATTGAACGTGAGCAATCCCGTGGGGCCAACTTGGATCATCTGGGCGTCTGGGGGATTTAAGATGCTGATGCGAACGACGCCCGTTCCTCCGGCAGGCAGACTCAGCTTGCCCACCGTCACTTGGGTGCGGTAGGAGCCTTCGCAACCTGTTAAAATTCCGAGCACGATGAGAAGACTCAGAGATAACCTCAAAGACTTCATCGGAGGATCACCAGCTTTTGGACGCAGCTGCGCACCAGCGAGCCGTCGAAACCCCTTACGGAGATCACGTAGAGATAGACGCCATTGGCGAGGGCGTCCGCGTGCCAGTCGAGTTCAACGCCCTGTTGCCACGGGCTAATGAAGACGGACCTTCCGGAGAGATTAAAGATCTGAACATTGATCTCAGCGATGCCCATCCCATAGGCGCGGAAGCGCAGGGCTTGGCCAACTGTGTGATGCTCGACGCGCTCCAGAGCTACCGAAGGCGAAGCTTTCAGCAGAGTCATCTGGGAGGTGCGCGCATCCAGCGGCGGACAATACGCATGATAGCCGCGCGCGATCTCGCTGATGAGCGTGACGTCCCGAACGTCCAGCGTCCCAAACGGCGGCGCGACGTCGGCCGCAAGGCGCTGCGATTCCGTCAGCCGAACAGCTCCCAAGATCGCACGGGCGACAAGCTGGGCATCAGCTTCTTCGACAAGGCCGTTGCTATCTACATCGCCGCAGAGCAAGAACGAGCTTCCCAACGCGACCAACGTTGCGTCGTTGGGCGTGGGTGTGCGCGGGTCGTCGCTGTACTGAGCAGAGATGTTTGAGCCCGAAATCTGGGCTTGATTGGAGATCGTGAGGGCGTCTTGCGGGACGGGATTATTGATCTGGACGCGGAAGCTCACGCGGGCTTGTCCGCCGAACGCTCCAAGAGTGCCGAGATTGACGTTTAACGTAGAAGTTGTTGCCCCCGACGCCGTCACGCCTGTGCTTGTTCGGATCGCCCCAAGGCGCGTCTTAGGGTCGGGCGTATCGGAGAGCGCGATATCCGTGGCGTCGCGCGTCCCGGTATTGATGAGCGTCAGCACGTATTCGAGAACGTCTCCGGGGCTGATGGTGCCACTATGATCAGCATCGTAGACCAAGAAGACGTCTTTAGTAAAGTGCACCAGCGGCGCAGCGGCAATCGCCGTCTTGGTCGCATCCCCAAGGGCTGGGGTGTCGGGGTCATCACTCGCCATGCTTCCTACACCGGGGATGTTGACGAGCGCTTGATTGGAGATATGGGTGATGCTCGACGGCAGAGAGTCTTTGATAGTCACATCGAACGAGACGGAAGCCGTGCCCCCGGAAGTGATCCTGTCTATGAGAACCCCAACGGAGCTGTCCCCCACGGTGTTGCCCGACTGAATAGTTCCCAAAGAAGTCCGCACGCTCCCCACAACAAGCTGGGTATTGAGATCGGGGGTATCGCTCACGAAGACGTTCGTAGCGTCAGCGTTCCCAACGTTGATGAGCAAGATGTGATAGCCCAGGGTATCGCCGGGGCTGGGCAGGCCGTCATTGTTCGTGTCGTTCTTCAAGAAAGCCCTCATAGTGACCAAGAGATAGGGCTGGTTGGTGACGACCGTGAGCGTTGGGTCATCCACGGCAGGGGTAGTGGGATCATCGCTCACGAAGCTTGGGAAGCTCTCGCTGCTCACGACAGCGTGGTTCGAGACCGCGGCGACGCCGCCGGGCAAGGGGGCGTTCACGCCGACGCGGAACGTGACCGTCACCGTCTCGCTGTTTGCCGTCAGCGTGCCCAGGTTGACTTGGACGAATCTATCGTTTTCAGCGTTGCCGGAGAGCACGGCCCCTTGGGTCGTCGTCACGCTGCCGATGACGAGCGTGACGTTGGAATCAAGCCCGTCAGAGAGCACGACTGAGCCGAGGTTCTCGCGGCCCAGATTCTTCACAGTGATCGTATACTTAAGAATATCACCGGGGCTGGGCTGGCCGTTCCCATCTAAATCGTTGAAGATCGAGAACGTCTTATACACTTTCAGCAACGGCGCGGAGCTGATGACGATCTCTGTGAGATCGTGTGGGGCAGGCGTGGTGGGATCGTCGGTGGGCTCATCGGGGCGCTCGTTGCTGGAGACGATCCCCTGGGCGCGAATGCTGACTACTCCTGGAGGCAGCGGGCTCTTGATGCGCACCCGGAACTGAACCGTCTCGGAGGCGTTCGGCGCGATCGTCGAGAGATCCGCACGAACTTGCGAAGTGGGAGAGTCTATCAGAGCAGTGTTGGGGTCTGGGGTGAACCGAAAGACGACTCCGGTGGCTGGGACTGGGCCGGTGTTGGTGATCGTAGCACTGTACTCGATCGTATCGCCGGGACCGGCTCCCAGCGGGGGCACATCTTCGACGAGCGTCGCTGTAAGAATAGCTCGTAGCTGTGGGCTGTGGGTAGCCGTCCCCACGGTCGTCGTCAGAGAAGCCGAGTTATTCGCGGTATTGGTCTCAGCAGAGGTCGTTGTCGCTTGGGCGACGATCGTCAAAACTGTTCCGATGGGAACTGAGCTGAGCACGGAGATTTGGGCGCTGAGCGAGCCGCCCTTCCCTGGCTCAAGCGAGCCGATCAGAAAAGTTAATGATTGTCCGGAGGTGCTCGCTGGGCGCGGACTCGCGCTGACGAATTGCGTGCCTTCGGGCAGCGTCAGAGAGATCTGCACGTCCTCGGCGACCGACGGCCCGGCATTGCGATAGCTCACGATGATGTTGAGCGAACTTCCGGGGAGTACCGTCGTGGGGCCGGAGAGAGTAAGCTCTATATCTGTGGAGCTGTTGGCACACGCGGTGTCCGACGCGACCACGGAGCTTGCATTGATGGCCCCCTGGGCGGTGTTGCATATGATATCAGCTGAATTTGCCGTGGCTTGGAAGCCCACGGTGCCTGCGGGGTTCTGCCCTGCGGGGATGGGATCGAGAATGACCCAGCGCAGCGCGTTCACGCTTGCTGCAGCCGATGGCTCTGTGGCGCTGAACGTCGCGCCCCCGTCGGTGGACCAAAGTTTCAAGCACTGACCGCTGCAGGTCGAGCTGCCCTTTATATATGTGACCTCGGCGGGCAGAATGTCCGTGATGATGATCCCGTTGCCTGAGGCGGGGTCGCCGATGGGGGCTCCACCGGTGTTGCCGTATGTGATGGAATACGTAAGGGTTGTCCCAGGGGTTGCTGCCGTAGGCGTGACGGATTTATCGAAAAGCAGCTTGCCCGCGGAGTCACTGACTTGAATGGTGAGGGTGACCGCGCCGATGTCGGCATTGAACTTGTGTCCGCTCCCAGAGGCTGCTTGCTGGTAGGGCTGCAGGGTCGTCGTGCAGCTCCGTAACCCCATGAACGTGTACTTGACGTAGTCCGAGGGATTGCGGGTATAGTTGGGCGGCGGGTTGCTTGTGGCGATCCCGGTGAAATAGATCTGATCGGTGTATGGCGTCGCTTTGATGCTGTGGAGCGCGACTTCGGTGCGGACGAGCCGCAAGCACGTGGGATCGAAGCTGGGATTGCTGATGGGCTGGAACCACGCGTCCTCGACCGCTTCTGGGCCGGGCCCCACGGCTCCCAGATCGAATCCCCGGATGGTCACCGTCACGAGTTGCCCGATCCCAATCTGTTGAGAGCTGGGCTCGACGGTGATTGAGCCATCGGAGGGCAGAATTCTGCTAGAATTTGCTGGGGAAGAACTCGTAGTGCGGAGGGTGGCGCTCGCTGCGGGGCTACAACTCTCCTCGGCCGTCGCCCAGACGACGTACGGATATGAAATATCTGCTGTGTTGGGATAGACCACGTGCCAATAGACAGTTCGGATAGCTCCAGCGGGAAGGTTCCCCACGAAGCGTGAGGCTTCGTTTGGGGAGCCCAGCATCTGAAGGCTGTGGCCGCCAACGTCGTCGAAGGTGCCAGGGGTTGTGCCGTTCCCCACGAAGAGTGTGACGTTCTTGATGAGATTCGTCCCAGTGTTTTGTACCCTAACGGAGAGCGTAGCTACCCTCGGTCCATCTGAAGCGACTACAGCGAACGGGCTAGACGTGATTGTGAGAGCAAGCGGGCAGCTGGCAGGAGTCCCGAGTTCAGAGTCCCAAGTTCCAAGTTGAAGGAGAACAATAATAGTAAGGAGCACGCTCTTCAAACTTGGAGCCGGGGGCTTGGGAATTGCTCTTGTCTTCATAGCACCTCACTTTGCGTTGGAGCATAGTCGCTATGAATTGTAAACGGTCTAGGGAAGGGATGAGGGTGTCTGAAGTCTAGGCGGGGGAGCGACTTCTTCCATTGGGGTGTGGACGTGTGGGGCATCCTAGCGCAGACAGGCGATACATGGTAGAATAATCGCAATCACCCTCACCCCCATTCCCTCTCCTCTCAGAAGGAAGAGAGAACTAGAGGGGTGAGAAAGCTGAGGAGAGAGCGCATCATGGGTGAGCTGATCTTCGCGGTAGTGATCTTGCTCAGCGGGGTAGTGGGCTTCATCGGCTTGGGATATATGGTCTTTTCGCCGCCCACGGCGCCGAAGGTCTTTCTGATCGCCGGGATTTTAGGAATGATCGGGTTTTTCGGGTATGCCGTGCAGCGGGTGCGCGCGGAAAGACGCGCCCAAAGCCCAAGCAACCCTGGGGAACGCAAGAGCTGAGCTCTCAGCGCCCTCGGAGCACGTACTTTTGGATCTTCCCTGAGGCTGTCTTGGGGAGCTCCTTCACAAACTCGATCTCCCGCGGATGCTTATAAGCGGCAAGCTCTCTAAGACAGTGTTGGCGAATCTCTTCTGCGAGCGCTTCTGAGGGTTCGTACCCGGCTCTGAGAACGATATACGCCTTGACTGTCTCCCCCTTGCGCTCGTCGGGAATCCCCACCACGGCGCACTCCGCCACCGCCGGATGCTCATAGAGCACGTGTTCGACTTCCTTGGGGAAGACCTTCACCCCGCCTACGTTGATCATATCTTTGACGCGATCCACGATGTAGTAGTAGCCCTCTTCATCGACGTAGGCCAAATCGCCCGTATGGAAGAAGCCCTCGTCGTCAATGGCTTGTCGGGTCGCTTCGGGGTTGTTGTGATAGCCTTTCATCACCATGGGGCCGCGCACACAGAGCTCTCCGATTTGGCCCACGGGAAGCCGTCTATTAGCTTCATCTACAATCTTGCACTCGGCCCCCTCGATGGGCCAGCCAATCGAACCCACTTTGGGCTTGGGCGCTGCGAGGTTCGTATGCGTGAGCGGTGAGGTCTCCGTCAGCCCGTAGCCCTCGTAGACGGTCACGCCCAGCTTCTTCTGCATCGCTTCGATGACAGGCACGGGCATCTTCGCGCCCCCAGAGCTACAGAGCTTCAATGAACTCAGATTGTATTGAGTGACTTTTGGGTGATTGAGCAGATCAATATAGAGCGTGGGGACGCAGACCATGCTGGTGATCTTGTGCTCTTGGATGAGCTGCAGAGCGTATTCAGCGTCCCAGCGCAGCATGGGGTAGATCGTCACGCCCATGGAGAGCGGGGAGAGCATCAGCACGGTCATCCCGGTGATGTGAAACATCGGGACCGGCACGAGGAGTCTTTCGCCGGCGCCCTTGGCCTGCATGAGCTTCATCACGGCTTGAATATTGCTGCTGAGATTCTTATGGGTGAGCAGGACGCCCTTGGGCTTGCCCGTCGTCCCTGAGGTGTAGGGCATGAGCGCGATGTCGTCGTCCTCACGCTCCACGAAGTGCGGTGGGTTTTTCACTAACTCATCGAAGTTCGGGTGAGGCGACCCAGGGCCGACGACGAAGACTTTGAGATGGGGCAGCTCAGCTGCGGCTTTCTCGACCTCTTCGAGCATAAAGACCGGAGCGATGATGAGCTTCGCCCCAGAGTCTGTGATCTGATGGATGATCTCGCGTTTTTTGAGCGTAGGGTTCATGGGAGTGGGGACGCAGCCGGCCTTAAACCCGCCCCAGATCGCGATCACAAATTGGGGAA
>JAPWVB010000058.1 GCA_028275205.1 Candidatus Acetothermia bacterium | reverse complement strand
GCAGAGCCCCACTGAGATGACCCAGCTCCATGCGATCACGGTCACCCTCAATCTGCGCGTCTCTACGGCTCTCAGCACGCTCGCGCGGGTGGAGACCAGCTGGGGAACGGGCTTTGAGGAGCCCAGTTGGGGGCTGAGCCTAGGGTTCCAATATACGCTCTATTAGACTTTTGACCTCACCCGTTCCCTCTCCGCTTGCGGAGAGGGTCAGGGAGAGGTGGATAGTGGCGCTGGACAGCAAGCCCATCGAGCACTACAATTACAGTGCTATGGGCGAAGTCCGAGTGAGAGTGAAGCTGACCAACGCCATAGACGAAGCCCTGGTGCGGCGCGGGATGCTCAAACCCGAGCAGGTCCGCTCCTACGAAGCCGACGCCCTTGTGGACACCGGCGCGGTACGATGCATCCTGCCTCCCCACGTCGTAGAACGCCTTGGACTGGCTATTATTGGCCAGCGCGTCGCCGAGTATGCTGACGGGCGGCTCGATATCGTGGGTCTGACGGAGGCATTCACCCTGAGGGTCCTTGATCGCGAGGAGCTGGAGAACGCCCTTGTCTTGGGAGACGAAGTGATCATCGGGCAGACGGCCCTGGAGAAGCTCGATCTTGTAGTGGACTGCGTCAATCGGCGCTTACTGCCAAATCCCGCTCACCCAGACCAGCCGGTCTCCAAAGTCAAATGAGATTCATTGACGAATATCGCGATGCCAAGCTCGCCCAGCGCTACGCGCGCCGGATCGCCCAGATCGTGACAAGACCCTGGACGATCATGGAGATCTGCGGCGGCCAGACCCACGCAATCATTAAATTTGGGATAGACGAACTCCTGCCCAAAGAGATAACTCTCGTGCACGGGCCGGGCTGTCCCGTCTGCGTCACCCCCGTCGAGCTCATAGATAAAGCGATCGAGATCGCCTCGCGCCCAGAAGTTATTTTCTGCTCCTTCGGGGATATGCTGCGCGTCCCCGGCAGCGAAAAAGATTTACTCTCGGTCAAAGCCCAAGGCGGCGACGTGCGCATCGTCTACTCCCCCTTGGATGCGCTGAAGCTCGCGAGAGAGAACCCTGACAGAGAAGTGGTCTTCTTCGCCGTGGGTTTCGAAACGACCGCGCCGGCCAACGCTATGGCCGTCCACCAAGCTTTCCGTCAGAATATAAAAAATTTCTCGCTGCTCGTCTCGCACGTCCTAGTTCCCCCAGCCATAGAAGCGATTCTCTCCTCCCCGAAGAATCGCGTCCAGGGCTTTTTGGCCGCAGGGCACGTCTGCACCGTGATGGGGTACACAGAATACGAGCCCATCGCCAAAAAATATAAAGTCCCTATTGTCGTCACGGGGTTTGAGCCGCTCGATATTCTGCAGGGCGTCTACATGTGCGTCAAACAATTAGAAGAAGGGCGCTATGAAGTTGAAAATCAATATACCCGCTCGGTGCGCCGCGAGGGGAACACCAAAGCCCAAGAGCTCATCCGTGAGGTCTTTTGTGTCGTCCCCAGAAAGTGGCGCGGCATCGGGGAGATCCCCCGCAGTGGGCTTGGGCTCACAGAGAAATATAAAGAATTTGACGCTGAGCTGAAGTTCGGACTCACTGATCGCTCTGTTGAAGAGTCCTCTGAGTGCCTCGCGGGGTTAGTGCTGCAAGGGGTGAAGAAACCCCACGAGTGCCCGGCATTCGGGACGCGCTGCACCCCAGAGCATCCTCTGGGAGCGCCGATGGTCTCCTCAGAGGGCGCCTGCGCCGCGTATTATCGCTACCGGAGGGGTCATGGCTGACGAATTCACCCTGAGCTGCCCCATCCCCATCTCGCAGTACCCCCAGATTCTGCTTGCGCATGGGGGCGGCGGCAAATTGATGCACCAGCTCATCGAAAAGATCTTCGGCGCAGCGTTCGCGAACGATTATCTCGACGAGCGCCATGATGGCGCGGTTCTAGACCTAACCCCCCGACCCCCGACCTCTCCCCCGGCCCCTCCCCGACACGGGGAGGGGAGCTCCCCCTTCCCGTTCCGGGAAGGGGGTTGGGGGGTTAGGTCAGGGGTTGGGGGAGAGGTCCGAGTCGCGTTCACCACGGATTCGTACGTCGTGCGGCCGCTCTTCTTCCCCGGCGGCGATATCGGGAAACTCGCTGTCTACGGCACTGTCAATGATTTAGCTATGTGTGGCGCCCGCCCGCTCTTCTTAAGCGCGGGCTTCATCTTGGAAGAGGGACTCCCCATGGAGACCCTCTGGAAGATCGTCCAATCTATGCGCGCAGCCGCCCAGCAAGCCCACGTGCAGATCGTCACCGGGGATACGAAAGTCGTTGACAAGGGCAAGGGCGACGGAATTTTTATTAATACTGCGGGGATCGGGATCATCGAGCACGATCTCGCGATCTCCCCTAAGAGCGTCCGCCCCGGAGATCTGATCTTACTGAACGGAGACGTGGGGCGCCACGGGATCGCGATCATGGCCGTGCGCGAGGGGCTCTCCTTCGAGAGCGCCATCGAGAGCGACTGCGCCCCGCTCGCCGAAGTTGTGCTGAAGCTGATCGAAGCTGGGATCGAGATGCACTGTCTGCGAGACCTGACGCGCGGCGGGCTGGCCAGCGCCCTCAACGAGATCGCCCAGACGGCTCAAGTACACATCACCATAGACGAGAGCGCCGTTCCCGTCCGCGAAGACGTTCAGGGAGCGTGCGAAATCTTGGGGCTCGATCCCCTCTACGTCGCCAACGAGGGACGCTTTATAGCATTCGTCGCTCCCCAGGATGCAGAGCGCGCTTTAGAGATTCTGCGAACTTTTTCGTCCGAGGCGACGCTCATCGGGCAGGTCCTCGCAGAACCCAGGGGGCTTGTGACCCTCACCAGCCGCATCGGCGCCCAGAGAATCTTAGATATGCTCAGCGGGGAGCAGCTTCCGAGAATCTGCTGAAAGCCCTACTGAACGATCAGCAGAGTGGTGCGCGTGTGCTCGGCGATCTTCGCGGCGGTTGATCCCATGTGAAAGCGCCAGATCCGCGAGTGCCCCTTGTGCCCAATCACCAAGAGATCAAAGTGATGCTCCTCAGCAAAGCGCACGATCGTTTCGACTTCATGTCCGGCCACGATATGACACTCCAGCTGGACCCCCGCTCGCGAGGCGATCTCTCTAGACTTCTCGGCGACCTCATCGAAATAGTCCAACTCTTCTCGCTCAGCTTCAATAACTTCGCCGAGCGACGCTGCATAATGGGGCAGGTGCTCCTCGACCGAGAGCTGATGGAGCTCAGCTCCGTACCGTCGCGCCAGATCAACAGCGACTTCCAAAGCTCGAAACGCGTTCTCCGAGCCGTCGTTGGCGACAAGAATCTTTCGGAACATAGCGCCTCCTATCACTCACTCTTCTGAGACCGTCTCCTCAACGAGCGCAGCTGCCCCTTTCTTGGGCTGTTGCAGTTCCCTCAACACATGATGGGGATGGAAGAACCTCTGGGCGATGAACGTGGGCACGATGGCGCTGGCGACGACGACCGCAACCAAGACCGAAAACTGCAGCTGATCAATGAACCCTGCCTCAAGCCCGGCCACCGACGAGAGCGTCCCCATCGTCAGCCCCGTGCTCATCAGCAGCGTCGTGTACATCGCTTCGTTGGGGATATATCGCTTCGCTAGGGGATAGACACCCACGATCTTGGTGATCTGCTTGACGGCGAGCAGAATCACAAAGAGCAGCGCCCCAGACCACAACAGCGACAGCGAGATCTTCATCCCCCCGTTGAGGAAGAAGATCGGCGTAATAAAAGCGAAGCCCACCACGCGCAGCTTGCGCTGTAACGCCGCATTTTTCTGAAATATGCGAGACATCACCAGCCCCAGCACGAACGCCGGCAGGATCGCATGGCTCATGCCGAGCTTCGCAAAGTACATCAAGATCAATAAGAGCAAGAAGAGAAACTTTATTTCGGGTTCGATCACTCGATCCCCATAGCGGGCGAAGAGCCTCGGCGCAACCCGCGGCACAAGTAAAATGATCGCACCGGAGATGAGCGCGAACCACAGAGTGTTCAAATTGAACTCCAGCAGCACCAACGCTAACGCTGCCGCCGTGCCAAAGTCGGTCACGAACGTCGCGGCCATGATGAGCTTGCCCACGGGGGTATGGGTGAGCCCGGTCTCGACGAGCACGGCATAGACGACCGCAAGCGACGTTGTCGAGAGGGCCACCCCGGCGATCTGCGCGGCCTTCCACTCCCACCCCAACAGATAATGACAGATGAGCATCGCCCCAAGGAAGGGCGCGAGAAACGAGACACCCCCAATGAGCAGGCTCTCTTTGAACTTGGCGCGCATCACGTCCAGGTCCACTTCGGCCCCGGCGAGGAACGTCAAGAGAATGCCGCCTAAGCCCGCAATATACGTCACCCAAGGGAGGGCTGTGACACCCAAGAAATTCCCAGCGAGCACGCCGAGCGCGATCTCAATAATAGACGCAGAAATCCCCAGCTCGACGGAAAGCACACTCGAGAGAAAGATCAAGCCCGCCAGCACCGTCCCCACATACAGCTCCTGCACACCAACCGACCTCCTATCCAAAGACTGAAAAAAATTTGGGTAGGAGTCATCAGTCCGATGTGCTCGGACGGTTGACGGCGGACTCCATCGCCGGCGCTCTATTGTACCCGACGGTGTAAGGCTCGTCAAAGAGAAACCCCTCACTCGGATGCGAGTGAGGGTGCAGAGGAGCATAAGCCGGATTCTGTGCCGGCTCAAAGAGCCGGTGAGGGCCATCTCTCTGAGCGACCTACCCGGGTGCATCGAGCGGGCCACTCTCTAGCGCACCCTTACTTGGTCTTGCTCCGGCCGGGGTTTGCCGTGCCCCCGACTCTCGCGAGCGGGGCGGTGGGCTCTTACCCCACCGTTTCACCCTTGCCTGGCCCTCACCCCAGCCGGGGTGAGGGCCTTCGGCGGTCTCTTCTCTGTGGCACTTTCCAAAGATCGCTCTTTCTCGCCTTGGTGCGGCTGCGCGCCGCACCTTGACGAGCGGCCTGCCCTGTGGAGTCCGGACTTTCCTCCCCACCAGCCAGGCTTCGCCTGGACCGTTCGCCGTGGCGCCTGCGGCGGCACGATGACAAGCTTCGCTTGACGTTCATCTTCGCCAGCCGAAGGCTGGCGAAGGCGCACAGTCCAGACGAAGTCTAGCTGGGGGGCGGCCCTCTGCTCCTCTGCCGAGAATAATTATACTCCCTGAGGGCGGAGGCTGCACGCAAGACCACCCAGCTCTCACGAATGTAATGCCCATTATAGTCTTCTGACCCTTCTGCCCGTAAGATAAGTCCCAAGCACAAAAGGAGGCTGGCATCTATGGCGGAAGCAGAAGCCCGCTTGGTGGGCACCATCGAAGAATGGCAAGATTTGGGGAACGGCCAAGATCTCTCGTATATTCACGCGGCGGCAGAGCTCCTGGCCAACGATCTGATCCAACTGTTAGCTCACAATAAAGAGCTGCGTGCCAAGCTCCAGGCCGCCGGCAACAGACTCAGCCTCTCGCTGGTCATCAAGCTCGACCCCCACGATGAACCAGAGCGCAAGCCCCCGGAGGTGAAGCTCAAGCCGAGCCTCAACTAACGCAGCCGGGAGTAGCCACAGCGCGGGCAGCTCCGATAAGCAATACGAGCCCCTTGGCGGCTGTACGTGTGATAGACTCGCATGCGAGCGCCGCAGCGGGGGCAGCGCCCCTGCAGCAGAGCTCTCACACCTAAAGCCACTCCCCCAAGCCCTGCTAGCCCCACCACTACCCACAGCCACAAGAACAGCTGCCCCCCAGAGACGCTGGGGGGCGGCTGCCCATAGCTCCCTTCTAACATCGCCCGCAACGCCTTGACAGACTCTTCTATGGCCGTCTTGACGCGCCGCCGCTCCAACAGATAGCTCAGCCCCGACTGCATCCGCTCTAGATCTGCTGAAGAGAAGCGCTCCCGCACTTCATCCCCCAGGCGCAGCGCAAATGCCCACTGATTCTTCGTCTGCTCCTTGACGAAGACCAAGAGCACCGTGTCTTTGCCGAGCTTCCAAAACCCCCAAATCTCCTGGGCGTAGCGCGGCGGATCGTCATAGGGGTCATAGATCGTCGCCAAGATGACGATCTGGACGTGAAAGTTCTCTTTGATCGTCTGGAGCTCCTCTTCGAGGGATTGGCGCGCGCCCCCAAGCACCGCCGCGTAATCGTTGATCGCCCCCATCTGCCGCGGCAGCACAATCTCTTCAGGCTCTTGGGCCATGGCGATGCTTACGACGATCAGCGCCAACGCCACGTGAAGATACCTCATGGAAGCCCCCTTTGGCCCTACTTCACATAGAGCAACCGAGAGCAGTTCTCACAGGCGACGATCTCGTGGCGGACGCGCTCCGCGGTGATCTCGCTGACGCGCAGCTTGCAGCCGGTGCAGACCCCATGCTCCACGGGCACGAGGGGGTCCTCATAGCGCGCGCGCAGCTCCTCGTAGCGTTGCAAGAGCCCAGGATCGACCGCAGATGCTCGCGCGGCCCGTTCTTGCTTCAGCCGCTCCAGCTCCGCTGTGTATCGAGTGAGCTCAGCATCGATCTCCGCGATGTCCTGCTCGATCTTCGCTTTCCATTTGAGGAACTCTTGCTCAGCCGCGCGGATGAGGGGGGCTTGCTCCTCCACTTGGGTGATCAGAGCTAGAGCTTCATCTTCGAGCTGATCTATGCGCGCGCGGGCATGCTCCACGCGCGTGCGCAGCGCCTCCATCTCTTTGTAGCTGAGCAGGCCCGTGCGCAATTTCTCAGTATCTGCGCGGATTTGCGCGTCCAAGTCATCAACTTCGCGGGACTTCTCGCGGCTGTGGCGCTGGAGTTCCTCGAACGCCTTCTTTTTCGAGGAGAACTCCTCGTACTCACGAGCGATAGCTTCCGCGAGGGAAGCGCGGCGGCGCTGGAGCCCTTCGATCTTCAGAAGCTGTTCGCGGATGGCCCCATCGTGCCGATACAGTTCAAGCAGCGCTTCCAGCTCATCAGTCATAGAGTCAGCTCTATGATATAAAGAAATTGAGAGCTGTCAAACCCAGAACTGCCCTTGACAGCTCCCCGAAGCTCTGGTAAACTCAAGATTGTCCGTGGGCCCGTAGCTCAGTTGGGAGAGCGCTTGAATGGCATTCAAGAGGTCAGGGGTTCAAGTCCCCTCGGGTCCACCAAATTTTTTTTAGAGCAGCCCACGTGCCTGTAAGGGCGCAACAAACTGCTCCCGCGATAGCCCCGGCGAGACTTTGCGGGCCTTCTCGAAGATCCGCTCCCGCTCCGCCTCACTAGTCGCTTGGGCATACTTCATGCGGAGCTTCCAGAGCTTCTCATACCGATGGCGCCGACGTGCGATCACCTTGGGATGAGTCGGCTTGCTCACGACCGATCACCTCCACAAGAAACTCTGAATCTGACGGAGTTTATCAGATGATGGGATATATAATGTAAAGGACTTTCAAGGCTTTGTCAAGCCTCACGCTCAGAGCTGCTAGCGCGGCATAGCCGGTCCATGATCGCCCGTCCTAGCCCAC
>JAPWVB010000057.1 GCA_028275205.1 Candidatus Acetothermia bacterium | reverse complement strand
CGAGATCGAGCCCGCCACCGTTGACGCCTTGATGACTTCTTGTGAAAACGCCTACGACATCGTCCAAGAGTACTATCGCCTGAAGCGACGATTGCTTGGGCTGCGCACTCTGTATGACTACGATCGCTATGCCCCCGTCTCTGCAGAGCTGCCCACGCGCACGTGGTCCGAGGGCCAACGGATCGTGCTTGAGGCCTACCGCGATTTTTCGCCACAGATGGCCCAGATCGTCCAAGAGTTCTTCGACAAGCGGTGGATTGACGCGGAAATACGCTTTGGCAAGGAAGGCGGAGCGTTCTCCGCAGGCACCGTGCCCAGCGCTCACCCCTATATCTTGCTGAACTATACAGATAAACTGCGCGACGTAATGACGCTCGCTCATGAGCTAGGCCACGGAATCCATCAGTATCTCTCCCGACGGGTGGGCTACTTGCAAGCCGATACCCCGTTGACGATGGCCGAGACCGCCAGCACCTTCGGGGAGATCTTGACGTTCCGAAAGTTGCTCGGCGAGATCCAAGATCCTAAAGTGAAGCTTTCGTTGCTGTGCAGCAAGATAGAAGACTCGTTCGCGACGATCTTTCGCCAGATCGTGCTCACGCGCTTTGAGCAGAGATTGCACGAGGCTCGCCGCACTCAAGGGGAGCTGCCCCCAGAGCGCATCAACGAGCTTTGGCTCCAGACAAATCAACAGATGTTTGGCGATGCGGTCACGCTCACGGAAGACTATGGGTGGTGGTGGCTGTACATTTCGCACTTCATTCATGTGCCGTTCTATTGCTACGCGTATGCGTTCGGGGAGCTCTTGGTCTTTGCGCTCTATCAGCAGTATCTGCGCGAGGGGGAAGCGTTTGTGCCCAAGTATATAGAGTTGCTGGCTGCAGGCGGCTCCGATAGCCCCCAGAAGCTCCTCGCCCCCTTGGGGATAGATACAAACGACCCGAACTTTTGGAAGACCGGGCTCGACTTCTTGCGCGCGATGGTGCGTGAAGCTCAGCAATTGGCGCTAGGCGCTTCCTAGCTTGTAGCCAAAGCCGCGCACCGTGAGGATGAGCTTGGGGTTCTCCACGTCGTCCTCGAGCTTGTTGCGCAAGAGATAAATATATTTCTTGACGTCCTCAGAGGACGCATAGGGGTTATCTTGCCAGATTGTCTCGATGATCTCGCGGTGCGAGAAGACTTTCCCCGGCTTGGAGGCCAAGAGCTTGAGCAGCTCATATTCTTTTGGCGAAAGCTCGATGAGCTTGCCGCCCAGGCGGACCTCCTTGCGCTCATCGTCAATTTGTAGCTTTCCAAGCTGGATATACGGCGAGTGGCTGACGCGACGCATCACCGCTTCGATGCGCGCTTCCACCTCGCGCAGATCAAACGGCTTGGTGATATAATCGTCAGCCCCGATGGAGAAGCCCCGGACTTTGTCGTCGGTAGAGTCCTTGGCCGTCACCATGATCACGGGGGTCTTGGCCCCGCTCTCGCGCAGCTTCTGTAAGACGGCCCAGCCGTCAAGTTTGGGCATCATCACGTCCAGCAAGAGAAGATCGGGCTTCTCTTTGGAGAATTTCTCAAGGGCTTCTTGGCCGTTCATCGCCGGGATGACGAAGTGCCCCTTGGCTTCTAAAAACTTCCGCAACAGGTGCAAGGACGTCGCATCGTCGTCAGCGACGAGAATGCGCATGGTTTACCTCCCCGGCAGGGGGCTCAGCTTCCGCGTGAGCAGGTTCGAGCGGCAGCACGAGAGAGAAGACGCTGCCGCGGCCGACCTCGCTCTCCACCAGCACCCGCCCGCCGTGCATCTCCACGTATTTCTTCACGATAGCCAGCCCTAACCCCACCCCTTGGAACTCTCGCGTGTTGGAGCTGTCCAGCTGAGTAAATGGCTCAAAGATGCGCGAGCGCTCGTGCTCGGGGATGCCGATCCCAGTGTCCGCCACCGAGAAGATATATTCGTTCTCCCTCACTGTCCCTGAGAGCGTCACGCGCCCTGTGGGCGTGTACTTGATGGCGTTGCTGAGGAGATTGATGAGGGCTTGTTTGATCTTCGTCCCGTCGGCGATGAGCGTGCACGGCTCGACGTGATAGCTCAATTCCAGCCCTTTGCTGCGGGCGAGGGCGCTCACGGCCTTGACGGCCTCCTCGCCGATCGTTGATGTCTCTACCGCTTCAAAGTACGGACGATCTTCGCTGGCCTCAAGTTTGGAGAATCGCAAGATATTATCGATCAATTCCAAGAGATGGTCTCCGGCGTTCAAGATATTCTCTAGATCTTCGCGCTGCGCTGGGGTGAGCGGGCCGTCTACCCCTTCTAGGAGAAGCTGTGAGTACCCGCGGATGGCGTGCAAGGGGGTCTTCAGCTCGTGGCTCATCATCGCGAGGAAATCAGACTTGGCACGGTTAGCTTTGACCAAGTCCGCGTTCATCTGTTCGAGGCGCCGGTTGCGCTCGGAGAGCGCGTCAGCCATAGCGTTAAACTCGTGAGCGAGCATTTCGAGCTCATCGCCGGTGGCGATGTGAGCGCGTGCCGAGGGATCGAGTTTGAAGCGCTGCAGCGCCTTGGTGAGGCTCTCCGCTGGCCCAAGGATCATCTTATAGAACATAAATGCGATGATCAGAGCAAGCACAAGATAGCCGCTTACGACAAGGGCGATTAAGGTCGCTTCGCGGCGGACGAGAGCCTGCGCTGTCGAGAGGCTGACTCCCAGCTGTAGCGCAGAGAAAGTAGGTACATCTTCACGAATCTGACGCTGTTGGATCTGCCCAGTGCTGTCCTCATAGAATTCGACCCTGTACCGCACTTTAGTCACAGGCTCAAGATAGGTCAAGTGCAGGAACGCCGTCCCTCGGAAGGGAAAGACTTTCTGCACGAGCACATCGGGTTTGGGAGGGAGGGCCCCAGAAATTGGACTGATCTCAAGCCATTTTTGTGCTTCTGCATTCAAATCCCCAACGTGCTCGCTGCAGACTTCCTCGCCAGTGACTGTGACCTTGAGATAGATTAAACCTTCGTCGCGAAAGCTTTGGAGAACCCTTTGACACAGCGAGGGTTGGGCGACTTGAAATGCCGCGGGGCCCCAGAACTTCACGATGGTTTCCCACCGCACGCGCACTTGGCTCTCTAGGACGTCAGAAAAGCGCATGATCGCCAAGATCCCCAAGGGCACCGCGACGATCAGCGTGAACCCCAGCAGCGTGAAGATAAATTTGTATCGCAAGCCCAACCGTATCACGCTGCTAGTCTAGCGCCTCGAAGAGAGATCGTCAACAGCCACGGTCACCGAATTTTCACCTTGATTCCATGTGATTGGCACCTTGGGGGGCGTACAATATGCTGTGCCCAAGCTGGCCCACTCTCTTCACGTACGGGGCTTGGCCTCTTGTGCAGAAGAGGGGAGCAGAAGCTCCCCTCGCGGATGGCAGGGTTTTGCCTCTCCGGGGGCTGCCTGACCTCCTCCCCACCGAGAGGATTTTTCCCCACCATCCGACAGCGGCACCAAAGGCCAAGCCCTCCTTCCTTCCCCCAGCCATTGACGAGCTTCCCCCCATATTTTACAATGACCCCCAGAAGAGGGGACTCATGCGCACGTATGTTCACAGAGCAACCCTCGGTGTGATCTTGCTTGTGGCGCTCGGGTTCGCGGGAGCAGCCCAAGACTGCTCAGTGCGGTCTTATAGCGATGGCCTCTGCTCCGCTGAGCTCGTGCTCGCCATGCGCGTGGGGGGAGACTATCGCGTCGCGGCCTCTGAGATGAGCGTTCTTGTGGCGCTGGCGACGCTGCCGGGCGAGCCGTTGCGCGTCTCGCTTGTCTCTACCCCCCCGCCCCTCATAGGGCTCTCTTATCTTACCATACAACGGCTCATGCTCGCTCCCTCATCCGAAAATCCTTCTGAACTCCAAGCGCTCTGGGATTTTGGGCGCGTCGCCCAGCTGGAGGCGCGCTTGCGCAATATTGATGAGCTGCTGCGAGCCATCCTCGAAGAGTTCTTTCGGTCCTACGGCGCTGTGCCGTCGAATCGCGAGCTGACTCTGGTCTTAAGCATAGATAGCCCAGGGCTCCTGCTCCCCACTCAGATTGAGACTCTCAGCAGCTTCGCGCTCGATGAGCGTCTCCACCTGGTGCTGAGCCGGGCGACGATCACCCTGCGCACAGCGTTGGGGCCAGGAAGCCTCCTGGGCCAGATCGAGCTCGATCCCAAGGATCTCGAGATCAGCAAAGAGAAGATCGGGCTTGAATTGGCGCTTGGGCCGGCTTCTCTCCTTGGTCTGACGACGTTTGAGCAAGGGGTGGGGCTGACCAGCCAAATCTATTCGCTGCGGGCGCACGTGGGCGAGGTCGAGCTTGTCGGCCAGGCGGTCTTCACCTCAAATTCCCAAGAGTTCACGATCGGGGTAAGCATTGCAGGGCTGGCACTTTCAGGAAGCTCGCTCATCACCCCCAGCGGCTTCACGCAAAGCTTCTTCATCCAAATCCCCATCATCGTGAGCTCGCCGAAGAAATAGCTGTTCTTTAGCTTAAGAGCTGATGCACAGAAGTCCAGAAATCTGAATCGAGCCGGATAAGCCGCGTCGGATGCTCTGCTTTGCGGATCTGCACTGTATCTCCTGGGGCAAGCAGCGCGATGGGATCGCCGTCGGCGAGCAGCTGTGCGGGGCGCTTCACCTTGGCGATGAGGACGCGGTCGCTCGACAGTATCAGCGGGCGCGCCCCCAAGCGATGAGGCGCCAACGGCGTCACCAAAAGAACTTCTACTGTCGGCTCAATCACGGGCCCCCCTGCCGACAGAGAATACGCGGTCGATCCCGTGGGCGTAGCGATGAGTATGCCATCACCCGGATAGCTCCCAAGAATGTGCTCACCCAAGAAGAGCTCGATCTCCGTGCGCCGACTGATCTCCGTGTGCACCAGCCCGATCTCGTTGAGCGCTGTGCACTGAATCGTCGGGGTCTGCGCCGCCACGCGCATGCGCACCTCAAGCGAGAAATCATCGCGCCGGATGCGCTCCAAGGCGCGCTCAAGATCGTCTATGCTCACGGATGTTAAAAACCCCAAACTGCCCAGATTGATCCCCACGATGGGCCGATCGAGCTCGGCGGCCCAGCGAGCCCCTTTGAGGAGAGTCCCATCCCCGCCCAACGTCACCACGAGATCGAAGTCGCGCTCGCTTAGGGGGCTCATATCAATGCCCGCCCGCACGCGCACAGAGATCTTCTCCCTCTCCGCCCAGAGCTTCAGACGCGTGAGAGCAGACTCTATCTGAGGCTTGGCCAAGTTCGCTATGACGAGGAGCTTCCGTAGATGCATCGTTCCCCTACACGTACTTCCATTTGCAGATCCAGCGCTCTAAAAGATCAATAATAATATAAAATGCCAACCCCAAGATGCCCATCGCTAAGATCCCCGCAAACATGCGCTCATAGTTCCCATAGCGCGACCATTGGTCATAGATATAGCGCCATAGCCCATAGCGTGAAGCGAATGCTTCAGTCAGTGCCAACGCCATGATCGCCATGCCAATAGAGATTCGCAGCGCGGAGAACATCGCGGGGAGGCTCGCCGGCAGGATGACGTGCTTGTAGACGTGCCACTTGCTCGCTCCCGCGCTCACTACGGAGAGAATGTAGCTCTTGGGGATGCTCTTGGCAGCGTCGCGAGTCGAGAGCAAGAGCTGAAAGACTAACACAAGCGTAATCAGCCCGATCTTGGGGGCATCGTAGATCCCCAGAAAGACGAAGAGCAACGGGAGAAAGACGATCTTGGGGATGGGATACGTCAGATAGATCGAGGGACTCAAGAGACGATCTAAGACACGCTCATGCCCGATCACCAACCCCAAGGGCATGGCGATGACGATCGCGAGCAACAACCCGCTGAGCACGCGATAGCCACTGGCGAAGAAGTGCGGGACTAAACTGCGCCACTCCTCAACAAAGATATTCAGGGCGCGAGCGGGCGGGGGCACTGCCCATTGCAAGGGCTTGGCGGCAAACGTTGAGACCGCCCAGCTCGCCAGCTCCCACACCCCAAAGAAGAGCACGATTCCTAGCACATAGCCGATGAGATAATTCTCATACAGGCGCTTCATGCCAGCTCCCGTCGCAGCTCGAGGACTTTTTCGTAGAACGCTTCACTGGTCCGCGACGTCCCCACACACGGGTTCTCGATAATCGCTTTGATGCGCGCCGGACGCTCCGTCAAGACGACGATCCGCGAGCCCAAAAAGACGGCCTCCTGGACGTCATGGGTGACGATGATCTGAGTCAAGCCGCGCTCTCTCCATAAGTGCACGAGCAGATCTTGGATGCGCTCGCGGTTGAACGCGTCAAGCGCCGCCAACGGCTCGTCCATCAGCAAGACTTTTGGATGGGTCGCGAGAGCGCGCGCCAGCGCCACCCGCTGGCGCTCCCCGCCGGAGAGCTGATGGGGGTAGCGATCATAAAATGAGCTGTCTAGCCCAAGCTCGTCCAAGATGGGTTTGACGCTCCGGACCTGCTGGGCGATCAGGGCGTTGGCCTCGCGGATCTGGCGCGGCATGGTGAAGAGATCATAGACGAGTCGGCTGATCAGCTCTGCCGTTAGCCCCAACACGATGACGAAAAGTATAATCTGGGGCCAGCCCCCACCCCAGAGCAGTTCGCTCCAGGAAGCATCTGGGTTGGCTTCGATAATATTGCGGATCCCGCTCCAGTAGAACCCCCCAGCGATGAGATCTAACCCCAAGGTCACGAGATAGACTGCTGCCGAGAAGGGCCGATCGAGATAGAAGCGTTGTCCGGCGGCCCATGCCCCCGTCACAAGCAGCCAAAAATACGCCCAGAAGAGCGATTTCTTGCGGCGATGCCACTCTTGGGCGAGCGTCTCATCCGCGCCCTCAAGCACAGGGGAAGCTGCGCCGCTCAGCTCCAACGAAAGACTCGCGTTCTTCCACACGGTCTTCCACGGCAATAGCCCCAGATCTTGAAAGATGAGCGCGACGTCGCGGCGCGGACGCTCGACGACTTGCCCGTCAACGGAGATCATCCCTGCGGTGGGCTTGATCAGTCCACAGATCGCATAGAGCAAGCTGGTCTTGCCACATCCTGAGGGGCCCAAGATCGCCACGCTCTCGCCAGCACGAACCTCAAGGGAAAAATTCTCGATCACGGGGACGGCCTGGCGACCGTCGTGATACTCCAAATGGAGCCCGTCTATCTTGATCATCGAGCTAGAGGAACCGGAAATCCGTAGCGGCGGCAAACGCGATCTTCTCGCGGATATAGCGCTTCCCTAACGCCCAATTGACCAGAGCATCAAATTCCTCAGAGCGCAGCGCGCGCGGCTGCGGGAAGTACGGCACCCGCAGACGATCCCGCCAGCCCTCGGGGAATTTGAGCTCTTGCCCCCGCAGCTCTGGGAAGCACACATTGACCCCCACCCGGATAAGCGTATCAATAATAAAATCGCGCGAGCTCCCGTTGAGAGTGGCCACGGACTCTCTCACAGCTTGAAAGAATTTACGCACACTCTCGCCACGCTCTTGGAGCAACTGGCGACTGAAGAGCAAGACGCTTGGAGGCGTAGCAATGCCCTTATAGTCTGAGAGAGTGAGAATCTCTATCTTATTTGCTTCGGCGACGACCTCCGTGAGGGTCGCATGGGGTTCAGGAAGGACGGCCACTTGGACGCTCACTGTGCCTGCCCCCAGCATCTGCGCGATGAGCTGAATCTTATCGAAGTCTTCGACCCCTGTGTAATACTGATCGACGTCGCGAGCCTTGACGCCCTTGGACTGCAACAAAGTGTCTGTCAGATACTCCATATC
>JAPWVB010000059.1 GCA_028275205.1 Candidatus Acetothermia bacterium | reverse complement strand
AAGTGCGCATCCCCATTGGCCAGGGGATCTGCGGCTTGGCCGCACGAGAAGGGCGCACCGTCATCGTCGGCGACGTCAACGCTGACCCCAGATATTTGGCGTGCTTCCCTTCTACTCGATCAGAGATCGTCGTGCCCATCTTCAAAGATTCGAGAGTGATTGGAGAGATTGACATTGACAGCGATATGCTCTATGCGTTCACCGAAAAAGATAGAGAATTCTTGGAGCAAGTTGCGGCTCTGCTAGGAGAGAGATATGCCGAGCGAGAATAAAGCTGAGCGCTACGTGCTCGATACGAGCGTCATTGTGGACGGGCGGATCACCGAGGGGATTCGCAACAACAGATTCCCCAACGCAGTCTTCATCGTGCCCAACGCGGTCCTAGCGCTCTTGGAGGCGCAAGCGGTGCGCGGGCAAGAGACGGGCTATGCTGGACTGAACGAGCTCAAGCAACTGCAACAGTTAGCGTGGGAAGGGAAGATCGAGCTGGTCTTCAAGGGGGAGCGGCCGCGCCTTGATCCGTTGCGGTTGGCGGAGACCGGCGAGCTCCACGCGATGGTCCGCGCCGTGGCTCAAGAAGAGAACGCGATCTTGCTCACGAGCAGTCGCAGCCAAGCGCTCGTCAGCGAGGCCCAAGGGCTGCCCATGCAGTTTCTGGGGGCAGCGGCTGGGGCTCGCGAGCTCGACCAGCTCAGCATTATGAAGTTCTTCGATGAGCAGACGATGTCCGTGCATCTGCGCGCCAAGGCGCGCCCCAAGGCCAAGCGCGGCACCCCCGGCCATATGAAGGTCGTGCCCTTGCGCGAGGAGCCCATGACCGAAAAAGAGTTAGAGCGCATCGCGCGCGAGATCGTCGAGGTGGCCAAGGGCCATCCCCAAGGGTTCATCGAGATGGACATGGGCGGGAGCACCGTCATTCAGCTGAAGAATTTGCGGATTGCTATTGCGCGACCGCCCTTCAGCGACGCGCTCGAGATCACGATCGTCCGTCCCATCGTGCGTAAGAAACTCGATGAGTATCGCTATGCGGATCTCCTCAAGGAGCGCCTGCGGGAGCGCTCGCGCGGCGTGCTGGTCTCCGGAGCACCGGGCGCGGGGAAGTCCACGTTCGTCCAAGGGATCGCGGAGTACTTACAAGAGTCGGGCTGGATCCTCAAGACTATGGAGAAGCCCAGAGATCTAGAGCTCTCCGATGAGATCACGCAGTATACGGCTCTGGGCGGCGAGATGAAGAGGACAGCGGACGTGCTGCTCTTGGTGCGCCCTGACTATACGATCTTCGACGAGATGCGCGTGGATGAGGACTTCAAAGTCTTTGCGGACATGCGCTTAGCGGGGGTGGGGATGATCGGGGTGGTGCACGCCACGCGGGGCATAGATGCCGTTCAGAGACTGATTGGGCGCGTTGATTTAGGGATGATCCCGCAAGTGGTGGACACGGTCGTCTTCATCGAGGCGGGCGACGTGAAAGAGATCTATGAAGTTGAGTTCACGGTCAAGGTCCCCAGCGGCATGGGCGACACGGACTTGGCCCGCCCGGTCATCGAGATCCGGGAGTTTGAGTCCAAAGCGTTAGTCTATGAGATCTACAGCTTCGGGGAGCAAGTAGTGGTCATGCCGGTGAAGGAGGTCATTGCCGAGAAGCCGGTCTGGCGGCTGGCAGCCCAAGCTCTCGAATATGAGCTGCGGCGCGTGATCCGTGGGCCGTTCACCGTGGAGATCCGTTCGGATACCCAAGCGACGATCTACGTGGACGAGGACCAGATCCCTATCATTCTAGGACGCGGGGGTAGCCGCATCCGCGAGTTAGAAGCTGAGCTGGGGATCGGGTTGGACGTGCGCTCGTACGACGAGATGGAGACGACGCTCCATCAAGACGTCGATATCGAAGTGAGCGACCGACACGTGATCTTGGACCTAGACCCAAGCCTCCGCGGGCGCAATATTGAGATCTTAGTAGATGGGGAGCCGGTGTTTATCGGCTCGGTCTCGCGCACGGGAAGCATTAAATTAGTCCGTGGGAGCGAACCCGCGGAGAGGATCTACGAGGCCCACAGATCAGGCAGGACGATCCGCGTGCGCCGAGCGAGCTAGAACCGCCAGAGCACCCCGCTGCGATAGCTCCACACCCACGGCAAAGTCCGCTGACTGAAGTCCAACAACACTAAGGGGACTACGTCGAAGAACACGGATATCTGGGGGAAGATCGCAAATCGCCCGCCAGCTCCCAGCCAGCCGGTCCAGCGCCACGCTTGCTCGGCGCCTTGCACAAGATGCAAGATCCCTGAGCCCAGCTCAACAGAAGCGCTCGCCCGCCCAAAGGGGAAGCTCAAGGCGAGCGCCGTCTCATAGTGAGCGATCCCAAGAGGGCTGCCCTCAAACGCGAAGCCCCAGCCCCCGGCCAAGCGCAGCCCTACCCCAAGCTCGATCTGCGTCTCCCCGCGCACCGAGAATATCAAAACTTTCTGAGAGAGCACAAACGTCGGCAGCGCCGGCTGAAAGTTTTTCAGCTCCATCCAACTGAGAGACAGCCCTACACTGGGCGCGCGCTCCTGAGCCAGAGCTTCTGCACCCAATACTAAAAGCCCGACTATTACACTTAATCTCATGAGCGATTTGTCAGCCCCTTTCTCTTTTGCTATTGTGACAGAGAGCGCCCATGAAAGTCAAGGTCTTAGACCCTCACATCGTCAACAAGATCGCCGCTGGGGAGGTCATCGAGCGCCCGGCCTCGGTCGCCAAAGAGCTGATCGAAAACGCTCTCGACGCGGAAGCTACGAAGATCGAAATAGCCGTCGAAGGGGGCGGCGAGCGCCGCCTCTGCGTCGCTGACGACGGGTCGGGCATGACCCAAGAAGATCTCTTGCTCGCCATCCAGCGCCACACGACAAGCAAGATCTCTTGCGAAGAAGATCTCTTTCAGATTCGCACCCTGGGCTTCCGCGGCGAAGCCCTTGCGAGCATCGTCGAAGTCTCCAAGACAGTGATTACTACGAAAAGCGAGGGCTCTCCCGAAGGCGTCCGCGTGGAGATCGAGGGCGGGCGCGTCTTAACAGTGAAAGCCGCCGGGCGCGCCCGCGGGACCACTGTTGATGTCCGCGAGCTCTTCTTCAACGTCCCCGCGCGAAGAAAGTTCTTGAAATCCCCAAAGACCGAGTTCTTTCACATCGTGCGCACGGTGAAGCGCTTCGCGCTCGCATACCCAACGGTGCACTTCCGTCTGGAACACGACGGCAAGACCGTGCTTGATCTCCCCCCCACGAATGATCTCCGTCAGACCATCGCGCAGCTTTATACGCCTGAGCTTGCTCGCGCCCTGCTCGACGTGTACGCGACAATCCCTGGGCTGACCGTGCGTGGCCTGGTGAGCCCCGCGCAGCTGGTGCGCCCTGATCGCTCAGAGCAGTTTCTCTTCGTCAACGGGCGCTTTGTGAGAGATGCCCAGATAAATTACGCGATCTCGCAAGCGTATGAGAGCGCGCTCAAGGGGGAGCAGCACCCTTATATCTTTCTGTTCATCGAGATCGATCCGCGCGCTGTGGACGTCAACGTCCATCCGCAGAAAGCTGAGGTGCGCTTCGCCGAGCCCGTCAAAGTCCAAGCGTTGGTGAAGCAAGCGATCACCAAAGCGTTCACGTCAGCTCATGCCGTGCCGCGATGGGAGAGGCCCTCACCCCCGCCTGCGGGCCCCAGCCTTCGCCTGGACCAGGCTCCGCCTGGACCGCTCGTCTTGCCGCCTTCGGCGGCAAGGCGCACAGTCCAGACGAAGTCTGGCCAGGCTTCGCAAGCTTCGCTTGACGTTCATCGTGCCGCCGCAGGCGGCACGGCGAACGGTCCAGACGAAGTCTGGCGCGTGTTGGGCCAGCTTCACGGGACGTATATCTTAGTGCAGACCGAGTCTGGGCTGGAGATCATTGACCAGCATGTGGCTCATGAGCGCATTCTGTACGAGAGATTCCTCGCGCAGCTGAGAGAACAAAAAGTCCTTCGCCAGAGATTGTTGATCCCCGTGACGCTCGAGATGCCTCCAGACAAAGCTGAGCTTCTTGCGGCGCATCTTAGAGATTTTGAGGAGCGCTTGGGGATCGGGATCGAGCACTTTGGTGGCGGGACGTTCGTGCTGCGCGATTGGCCGCAGGTGCTCGCGAGCGATTGGAGCAAGAGCGAGTTTGTAGCGACGATCGAGCGCGTGCTGGCAGTGCTAGAGCACGAATCTGAACCAACGCTTGAAGAATTGGCCAAGACGTTGGCCGCGCGGGTCGCCTGCGAAGCCGCGGTCGTCAAGAACAAGCCCTTGCGCCCCGAAGAGATGACGGAGCTCGTCAGACAGCTCAAGCAGACGCAGAACCCCTACACCTGCCCCCACGGGCGACCGATAGTCTTAGCGTACTCGCTCGAAGAGTTAGAGAAAAAATTCGGGCGACGGTGATCTCATTCATAGCGCAGGGCTTCAACGGGATCGAGCCGCGCCGCCCGCATCGCCGGATAAACACCAAAGATGAGCCCGACTATCAGCGAGAACCCCAAAGCTAATATGACAGCGTACGAGGGGATGATCAAAGGCCATCTACTGAAAGAAGCGATCAGCGCTGCCGCCCCAATACCCATAAGCAGCCCCATCACTCCCCCAAGCACGCTCACAAACACAGATTCAGTCAGAAATTGCCACAGAATATCCCTGCGCTTGGCGCCCAACGCCTTGCGAATCCCGATCTCTCGCGTGCGCTCAACCACAGATACCAAGAGAATATTCATAATGCCGATGCCTCCAACTAACAACGCAATGCCCGCGATCCCACCCAATAGAAACGTCATGGTGATCGCATTCTGATTGACTGTCTCAATGATCTCCTGCTGGGCCCGCACGCGATAATCTTCGGGATTTGAGATCCTGCGAGAGAGAATAAATCCGACTTGGGCGATGGCTTCGTCGACTTGGTCAGTGCTGACGACCCGCAGATTATAAGAATTCACCGTGCGATCCCCTGTAATGCGCCGTGCCACAGTGGTGACCGGCATGTAAATTCTGTTGTCGTACTGGGCGAAGCCAAGCTGCCCCTTGCTGGTCATAACCCCAATAATAGTGAACAGAAAGCGCGTCCCGGCACGCTCCAGCACGACTTCTTTACCCAGAGGGTCCTCGTCAGGGAAGAGCTGTTGCGCGATCTCGCTGCCAAGGACGAGCACTTTCGCGTAACTTTCCAAATCTTGTTCAGAGAAGAATCGGCCACGAGCAACGGGATAGTTCACTACAGCGGGGTAGGCGGGAGTCACGCCCATGAGCGTCGTCTGTAGATTGCGATCCCGATATTTGATCGTGCCGTTGGTCTGGATGAGGGGGACGACATCGCGCACGGCAGGGGCTTTTCTCAGCTCATCAGCAAGCTCCAGAGTGAACGTCTCTGCCACTTGAGTGCTAGTGACTCCGGCGCGCCCAACTCGAAACGCCGGACTCACGGTAATGAGATCCGCACCGAGCGACTCCACCCGCGAGCGAATATCATACGTTGCCCCTTGCCCCACGGAGATCATCGCGATCACCGACGCGACGCCGATCAGAATCCCTAACACCGAAAGTGCCGTGCGCAGCTTATGCGCACTCAGACTATTGACAGTTGTGCGCAGCATCTCGATAAAACTCATGGCTTCCCCGCATCAAGGTACAGATTCTTCTTTGACAATACGCCCATCTTGCATATGGATGACCCGCGAAGCGTACTCGGCCACGCGCCGATCGTGCGTGACTAACACGATCGTCCGCCCCTCTTTGTGTAAGTCCTCAAAGAGAGCCAAGATCTCTGCGCCGGTCTTAGTGTCGAGATTCCCCGTGGGCTCATCGGCCAAGACAATAGCGGGGTCGTTCATGAGTGCTCGCGCGATCGCGACCCGTTGGCGTTCGCCCCCGGAAAGCTGCGACGGGAAGTGAAAAAGCCGATCTCCCAAGCCCACGCGCTCCAGCAACGCTTTCGCTCTTCTTAAGCGCTCAGCGTGCTTTATTCGGGCGTAGATCGCTGGGGTCTCGACGTTGCGCAGCGCGCTCTCACGGGGTAAGAGATTGAACTGCTGGAAGACAAAGCCGACCTTGGCGTTGCGGATCTCCGCAAGCTGGTTGTCCGTCGCTTGGGAGAGATCGAGCCCTTCGAGAAAGATTTTTCCCAACGTGGGACGATCCAAACAACCAAGCAAGTGCATGATCGTAGATTTCCCCGACCCCGATGGCCCCATGATCGCCACAAACTCCCCGTCCTTGATAGTCAGACTCACTCCGTCCAGAGCGCGGACCTCAACCTCGTCCATCTTGTAGATCTTCGTGACGCTCTCAAGCACGAACAGATCCATGAAGAACTCACCTGCCGGGGAATCCCAAGGGCACTGAAGGCCCAGTACGCTGCTGTTGGCTCTGGCGCGTCTGCGCGTTGACCGCTAAGACGCGATCCCCTTCTTGAAGCCCTGAGAGAATCTGCGCGGCTTCCGTTGTCGTCAGGCCAATGCGCACTTCCACTTGCTCAATCGCTGTGCCCTTGACAAGCCCAACGAAACTCTTACCCCCTACGGTGCGGATTGCTGACAAGGGCACTTGCAGAGCGTCTTTGACCTCAGCGACGATGATCTCGGCTTTAGCAGAAAAACCAGGTTTCATTTTTGGATCGTTCTGCAAGAGCTTGAGGGTGACCGGTACGGCCTTGGTGCTCCCCTTGGCAATAGCACGATAGCCGATTTCGCTAACCTCAGCGAGGAGCTGAAGATCGGGATAGGCCTCGAGAGTGATGCGAGCTTTCTGGCCCAGCGCAATCTCGCGAATATCCACCTCGTCTATGTCCACCGTGACGAACATCTCATCGCGGTTGAGCAGGATCAGAATATCTGTAGCTGGGGTAACACTATCGCCCTCACGCACGGAGATAGCGATGACCTCGCCATCCCAGGGAGCTTTTAGCATGGTGTATTCGTACTCTTCTTGAGCGATTTTGTATTCCAACTCTTTGAGCTGGACTTCGTTTGGAGGCGCGCTGATCTTCGCGGCTTCATAAGCGTTTTTCGCTTGGAGGAGCCGCAGCTCTTGCTGAGCGTTGCTCAGGCGCGCCAGCACTTGGTCTTTCTGCACCCGTTGACCTTCGGAGACTAACACCTCTTGGACGATGCCGTTGGTCTTGAAGCGCAAGACGATCTCTTCTTTAGGAAAGACTTCGCCGAAGGCCGCGACCGTTCGCGCAAGATCTTTGCGCGTGACGACGACGGTGTTGATATCCCGCGAGCGCTCGGTGATGCGGGCAGCGCCCGTCTGCGCTGGAGCCGCGAAAAATCTCTGATACCCGTAAAAACCAAGAGTGACGATTACACCGAGCAGCACAATCCCTCCCAGCACCTTAATAGCTCTGTTCATCGAAGACCTCCT
>JAPWVB010000056.1 GCA_028275205.1 Candidatus Acetothermia bacterium | reverse complement strand
GCCTAGCGCGGCTCCGGCCACCGCTGATTTCTTCACATCACTCTCTCAAACAAGGAAGTTTTTATGAGATTCTCGCAGATGCTCATCCCGACGCTGCGCGACGCCCCAAAAGAAGCTGAGCTCATTAGCCATAAGCTCTTAGTGCGCGCTGGGTTCATTCGCCCTGTAGCAGCGGGCATTTATACGCTCTTGCCCTTAGGACAGCGAGTTCGGCTCAAGATCGAAAAGATTATCCGTGAAGAGATGGATGCCATCGGCGGCCAAGAGATCTCTATGCCCATCGTCCAACCCGCAGAGCTGTGGCAAGAATCTGGACGATGGTATCAGTACGGCCCAGAGCTCGTGCGTTTCAAAGATCGCGCCGAGCGCGATCTTGTCCTAGCGACGACGCACGAAGAAGCTGTCACGGATATTGTGCGCCGCGAGATCCGATCGTATCGTCAAGTCCCGCTGATACTCTATCAGATTCAGACGAAGTTTCGCGATGAGCCGCGTCCGCGCGGCGGGCTGATCAGAGTCCGTGAGTTCACCATGAAAGACGCGTATAGCTTTCACAGCTCCGAAGATGATCTCGACGCGTTCTACCCGAAGATCCGCCAAGCCTACGAAAGAATCTTCCGACGGTGCGGGCTCGACCCCGTTATCGCTCAAGGGGACCCGGGGCTGATCGGCGGCAAAGATTCGCACGAATTTATGCTGCTCAGCGACGCTGGGGAAGACCAAGTCGCGCTCTGCGAACACTGTCATTACGCAGCAAATCGCGGGATCGCCAAGTTCTTCAAAGCCCCGGTCAACCCCACGGAGCCCATGCTCCCGCTCGAAGAAGTGGCCACGCCAGGGTGCGAGAGCATTCAGTCTCTGTCGGAGTTTCTCAAGATCGCACCCTCGCGCACAGCAAAAGCTGTCTTCTACGTCGCTAATGAGACGGATTTTCTCTTCGCGGTGATTCGCGGCGATCTTGAGGTCAGCGAGACCAAGCTTACCAACGCCGTGGGCGCGCGCACGCTCCGCACCGCAACCGAAGCCGAGATCCGCTCCATCGGAGCTACGCCAGGGTATGCGTCCCCCGTTGGGTTGCTGAGACAGAACACGGTGAAGATCATCGTTGACGACTCGGTGATCGCTGAGAGAAATCTTGTCTCCGGCGCCAACCGAGAGGGATTTCACCTGAAAAACGTCAATTACGATCGAGATTTTATCGCCGACGTAGTTGCGGACATCGCGCTCGCCCGCGCGGGCGACCCCTGCCCACACTGTCACAATTCACTTGTGCTCAAGAACGCCATCGAGCTAGGGCATATCTTCAAGCTGGGCACGCGCTACAGCGAAGCGATGGGCGCAAAAGTCCTCACCAAAGACGGAAGCGAACAATTTCTCATTATGGGCTGCTACGGCATCGGCGTTGGGCGTCTGATGGCTGCTGTTGTGGAAGCTCATCACGACGAGAAGGGTATCATCTGGCCGGAAGAGATCGCGCCATTTCAGATAATCTTAATCGTGCTCAACACAGACCAAGCCGAGCAGAGAGAGCTCGCCGAAAAGCTGTATGTTCTCTTGCGTTCTGCGGGCTTCGAGGTGCTCTACGATGACCGGCCGGAGAGCGCGGGGGTCAAGTTCAACGACGCTGATCTCTTAGGGATTCCGTATCGCATCACGATCGGCCCACGCAATATTCAAAACAAAACGATAGAGCTGCGGCGACGGCGCGACGGGATCAAGCGCGAGCTTTCGTACGCCCAAGGGCTGGACACCCTCGTCCACGAGCTGAGAGCAGAACTGGCACGAGCGCCCCAAAGCCCCGTATAATTTGAGAAGTATGACCCTGAGAATCCGAAAGTATCCAGACCCGATCTTGCGGCGCCGCGCCCAAGAGATCTCAGTTATTGACGACGAGATCAGACGACTCGCCGATGCGATGATCGAAACGATGGTCTTAGCCAAAGGCTACGGCCTGGCTGCCCCGCAAGTCGGCGTGCTCAAACGCATTATCACTCTTGACGTCGAAGACGACTTCTACGCGCTCATCAACCCCGAGATTATCCAAAAGAGCGACGAGACGGAGGTCTGGGTCGAGGGGTGCTTGAGCATTCCCGGCATTGAAGCGGAGTTCCCGCGCCCAGCCAAGGTCACGGTGCGGGCGCTCGATCTTGACGGCAACGAGATTCTTTTAGAGCGCGACGGGCTTGCGGCACGGGTCCTCCAGCACGAGATCGATCACCTCAACGGCGTGCTCTTCATTGACTATCTCAGCCAGACGAAGCGCCTGATGCTCTTGAAAGAGTACGAACGGCTCCAGAAAGAAGGGCCGAGGGCGCGCAAGAGAGAAGGGGCTAAAGTCTTCTGATGAACGTGATCTTCGTGGGCACAGCGCCGCTGGGCGTTCCCACGCTGCGGGCGCTCGCGCACAAGCACAGAATTCTCGCAGTGTTCACCCAGCCGGATCGGCCCGCCGGACGCGGCCTGGTGCTGTCGCCTCCCCCCATCAAACAGATCGCTTCCGAGCTGGGCCTGCCCGTCTACCAGCCCGAAAAGATCAATCGCGAAGCTGAGCTCATCAAGACCCTCAATCCCGACGTCATCGTCGTGATCGCGTTTGGGCAGTTTCTCTCAAAAAAGCTCTTAGAGATTCCCAAGTACGGGTGCATCAATCTCCATGCGTCGCTATTGCCCAAGTATCGTGGGGCGGCTCCTATCCAATGGGCGATCATCAACGGCGAGCGCGAGACGGGCCTGACCACGTTTTTGATGAACGAAGAGATGGACGCTGGAGATATTTTGCTCCAAGAGCGCGTCCCCATCAGCGACGAGGATACAGCGGGCTCGCTGCATGACAAGCTCGCGGCGCTGGGACCGGATTTGGTGTTGCGCACCCTCGAAGGTCTTGAACGGGGAACGCTCACGCCGCGCCCGCAAGATCACTCCCAAGCGACGTTCGCCCCTAAGATCGAAAGTGCGATGGGCCAGATCGATTGGGCCCAACCTGCGCGAAAGATCTTCAATCTCATTCGCGGGCTCAACCCGTCACCAGGAGCGTATACGTTTTGGGAGGGACAGCGCCTGAAGCTCTACGCCAGCCGTGTTGTGCCCAGCGCAGCGAGCGCCGAGCCAGGAGAGATTCTCTCGATCAGCGCAGCAGGCCCAATAATCCAGTGCGGTCAAGACGCACTGGAGCTCACGGAAGTGCAGCCAGCGGGCAAGCGCCGCATGAGCGGCCGAGATTTCGTCAACGGCTACAAAGTCCAGGTCGGAGCGCGATTGGGATGAAGCGCGTGATCGTTTTAGGAGCAGGCATGGTGGGGCGTGCCATCGTCTTAGATCTTGCGCCTCGCTATGCCGTTACCGCCGTAGACGTGGACGAGCAGAGGCTCGCTCGGCTGCGCGAAGAAGCCCCTGTGCACACAGTCACCGCTGATCTCTCTCACAGCGCAATCATAAGAAAGCTCGTCTCAGATTGCGATCTTGTGATCGGAGCCGTGCCGGGATTTTTGGGGTTTCAAACCCTCAAAACCGTCATCGAGTGTGGGAAGAACATCGTAGACATCTCGTTCTTCGCTGAGGACCCGTTCGAGCTCGACGCGCTCGCCCAGCAGAAGGATGTCACAGCAGTCGTTGACTGCGGCGTCGCCCCGGGGATGTGCAATATGTTGCTGGGCTATCACAACGCAAGAATGACCGTGGAGAGCTATGAGTGTCTTGTGGGCGGGCTGCCCGTGAAGAGAACTTGGCCATATCAGTATAAAGCGCCGTTCTCCCCTGTTGACGTCATCGAAGAGTATACGAGGCCAGCGCGCCTGGTCGTAGACGGGAAGCTCGTCGTTCGCGAGGCGCTCTCGGACGTAGAGTATATTGAATTCGACGAGATCGGAACTCTAGAAGCGTTCAACACCGACGGCTTGAGAACTCTGCTCAAAACCATGAAGATCCCCACCATGCGCGAGAAGACCCTGCGCTACCCAGGGCACAGCGAATATATCAGGGTGCTTCGGGAGACGGGCTTCTTCAGCAAAGACCCTCTCGAAATTAATGGCGTGCAAATTCGCCCCCTGGACGTGACGGCCAAGCTGCTCTTCCCCAAGTGGCGGCTTGAGCCCGATGAGCCGGAATTCACCGTGATGCGCGTGACGATCCGGGGCATCGAGAACGGTCAACACAAAGAGTATATCTACGAGCTGTTCGATCGCTTCGACTCCGAGAGAAAGATCTCTTCGATGGCGCGCACGACGGGCTACACGTGCACGGCTGTAGCGACGCTCGTGCTCGAAGGAGCATTCACCCAAAAGGGCATCATCCCGCCAGAATATATCGGGGCCGACGAGCAGCGCTTCAAGAGCGTGCTGGAGTATCAGAAAGCGAGAGGGGTTCACTACCGACGGAGGGAAAGAGCCTTCTAAGATCGTTGAGGATACAACCCCCACAGTCCGCTGGGTTCTTTTTTTCTCTCCATCACGATTCCCGAAAGTTTTTTGATATAGATCTCGTTCGTCTCGTGCACGGTCGCCTTGGAGAGATGCCCGCCCACCGTCGAGCCATCTTCTAACCCCAAGATAGCGTGACAGTGAATGTGCGACTTGCCCTCTCTCAGAGAAAAATTCCCCTGAAGCGACAGCAGCTCCGCCGGCCCGGAGACTTTGTGCTCTTTGTATTCTTTCCCCGTCCAAAACGCGAGCGTCACGTCGCGGAGCATCCCGATCCCGCCCACCAAGACCCCTGCCGTCAGATGAAGCGAGCTCAAAGATTCAAAAAAGTCCTCCCCAGGCTGCAAGCGCACGATCAGATCTTGCCCAGACTCGACAACAAACATGGCTACTTCGCACTCCAAAAGTACCCGTTCATGAAGCCCACTCTGGTGATGGGCCACACGCGCAAGAACGGCTCTCCGATGAAGTCTTTTGCGGGGAACGGCCCCCAGTAGCGACTGTCGTAGCTGTTGTGGGTGTTGTCCCCCAGCACGAAGTAGAACCCTTCGGGCACCTCCCAGCTTTCCTGCCCCGTGGAAGCATAGCAGTTCCGCCTGGGGTCGGGGTGGCCCGGATGGTTAAACGCATTGCTTGTGAGGGGCTGGCCGTTCACATACGCCGTACAGTCGCGAATTTCTACGGTCGCCGGGCCTATGGCAATGAGCCTCTTCACCAGGCGATCGCACCTACCCGCATCGCATCGCCAGAAGACGATAATATCCCCCGGCACGGGCTTGCGAAAGTGATACGTCAGCATGTCTACAAAGAAGCTATCGCCGGGCATGATCGTGGGCTCCATCGAGCCCGTAGGCACGTAGACGCGCGCGACGGCGTAATTGACTGTAATAAGCGTAATCAGCACCGCGACTCCCAAGACGCCAACCCAGTCGAGCAGCCAATCGACCCCCGGCGTCGTGGGCACACCGAGGCTATTGAGAAGCCGCGAGAGCCAGGGCTTGCGCACTTCCGCTGCTTCTATGGGCGCGCTGGCTGCGTCGTGATCTTCTTTAGGATCCATCATTCTGCTCTCCTTAGGGCTTTAGCATAGCATGAGGAGCGCCGCCCTGCAAGCTCATTTTGGCGAAGCCCTTGAGGGGGCTTGCGCACCCACGCGGGAGCGCACAAGGCTGATATGTCTGTAGAGGAACGCCACAAACGCCAGAGCCGCCCCGACATAGATGAGCAGATAGTACCCACCGATGGGCACAAGCAACGCCCCAATCGCCGGCCCGATGACCATCGAGATGTTCAATACCCCTGTGAAGATCGCCGAGGCAGCCCCAGGGTTGGGATGGCCCTCCGTTGCCGCCCGCAAGCCCCCCACGTACAGCAGCGCCCACGAGATGCCCAACAGTATCTGTGTGGGCAGGATCCACCAGAAATTGGGAGCGAGCGCGAATGTAATGAACGTTACACTCGACAGCAATAAGCCCAACCGCAGCAGCCCCGTGCTCCACCCGCGATCCGTCAGGAAGTACATCACGAGAAACTGTGTTCCCGTGTTGATGGCTGACGTGACGCCGATCCAGAAGTAGTCCGCCCCAAGCTGCTGCAGAAAGAGCGGCCAGAAGGCCCAGATCATATGCGCCCCAATATGACGAATCAGCACCGAGATGAACGTCGAGCGCTTGCTTAAGAAGACCTCCCACAACGACGCCGTCTTTTGGGGGGTAGGGTCTGGCGGGCGCACGCCAAACCGCAGCGCCAATAGATACGCTATAAAAAAGAGCAGAGACGCCGCGACGAACGTCCCGCGGATCGTGAAGTACGTCGCGATTGTACCGGCAAGCAAAGAGCCCGCGGTCCAGCCCAATGACCCAAACGCCGAAAACTGCCCCAGGCGCTCTTTCGATGCTTGGACGTGGGAGATGAGCGCCGCAGGATAGACCCCTAAAGCGAGCCCGTTGAGGGCCCGGAGCACAACGAGCGAGACGAAGTTAAATGCAAAGACCTGCAAGAGCGTGGAGATCGCCGACGCCAAAAGCCCCAGGACGATGAACTGCCGGGTGCCGTAACGATCAGCAGCGCGCCCGGCGAGCAAGCCCGCGATCGTGACCGTAAGAGCGCTCAGGGCCGCGAGCAGCCCCACGCCCACATCATCCGCGCCTAACTGACGGGCATAGAGGGGGATGAACGTCCCAGCGATCGTTGCTGCCGTCGTCGCGAGAAAATTAGCAAGGCGGGCCCTCATAGGCGCACCGCCCTCACCAGACTCATCTTAACAGAATCACCATAAAGATTATGCCGCAGAGCGAGACGTCCTGCAAGAGAACTCTTAGCGCGTATAACGCAGAACCCACTCTGAAATCACTGCTAAAGCTTTTGGCGAGAGCGTCTCTTCGATCTGAGCGTACTCCGTGGGCGCCCCCGTCCGGCTCGTCTGAAAGAGATGATTCAGATCAGCAAGCTTGATGACGGCGTACTCGTGATTGCTTCCAGCTTCGAGCGCTTTGACAATCTCTGGGAGGTTCTGCGACGGCGGCACTTGCAGATCTTTCTCGCCGTTGAGCGCCAGCACGGGACACCGAACTTGACTCAATGTCGGTCGCGGATCGTATGTGAGAAAATAGCGAAACCACCGCGACAGCATTTGTTTGATTTGGGCTTCTAGAGCAGCTTCAGAAAGCCCCAACGCTTGCTTCTCCTCATCGCTCAACTGTGTGAGCTCTTCTAACAAAAGATCGCGAATCCCCCTTTCAGCCTCTATGGCATCACTCTTCTCTTTGAGAACAGCGAAGACGCGCCTGTGCACAGCAAGATTTTTGGCGATGAGTTCTTCATTCACGCCGTTAGCACGAGCGATCAGCTCATACTGTAAGAGCACGAGCTCTTCGCCGGTCACCCCTGGGCCGGCGAGCAATACGATGAACGCGATCTCGTCAGGCGCTTGAACCGCGACCATCGGGGCGATCAGCCCGCCCTCGCTATGCCCGATCAGACCGATCTTTTGGGGATTAATCTCTTTTCTTGTCTGTAAGTATCTGACAGCTGAAAGGGCGTCGGTCGCGAAATCGGCGCTGGTTGCGTTCGCGGGATCACCCGTAGATTTGCCCACGCCACGATCATCGTAGCGCAACACGGCAATTCCCCGACGGGTCAGATAGTCCGCGATTACCAGAAACGGACGATGCCCGAAGACGGCCTCGTCACGATCTTGCTGGCCCGAGCCCGAGATAAGTACTACGGCTGGGAACGGCCCTGGGCCCTTGGGCAGTGTCAGTGTGCCGGCGAGCGTAATGCCCGCGTCTGGGTTTGCGAAGACGACGTCTTCCTCTCGATACGGATAGGGCTTCTTTGGCTCTTGGGGGCGCCTCAGCTGAGGCACTCGTGCTTGCTCCGTCACTCGTTTCAACACGAGAGGGAGCGACTGCCCGCTCTGCGTCCATCTCCCGCTTACTTCAGCGTTATCTTCGTTGAGCGTGCCCTCGTAGCTGCCCCCGATG